>CBFGZU010000037.1:0-18136 GCA_965653335.1 uncultured Pseudolysinimonas sp. | reverse complement strand
GCCACCTCGCCCCCGAGCTCCGCACCGGGCTCAGCGTCGAGCAGCCCTACTGACCCTCTGCGCGTCGCGTGCCCCCCGCCTTCCGCGGGTCGAGTGCCGCATCCTCTCCGCAGGTCGAGTGCCGCGCGCGCAGGTCGAGTGCCGGGCGCAGCGCGGTGTATCGAGACGAGTCGACACGGCCCGCTCAAGGCACCGCCTTGCGGAACCAGTGCGTCGCGTTCGGGTTGTCGTTGTAGGGAGCGATGTCGAGATAACCGGACGAGCGGTAGAGGGACTGGGCGACTTCGAGTCGCGCGTTGGTGTCGAGAACGATTTCGTGCGCTCCGAGGCCGACGGCGCGCCGCTCGAGTTCGCCGAGCAGTTCGCGCCCGAGTCCGGCGCCCCGGGCGACGGGGCGAACCCAGAGGTGTTTCACCTCGGCCCGATCCGGTGCGAGCATCCGCACCCCGCCGCACCCGATGGCCGCTCCCTCGAGGTTTGCGACGAGGAACACCCCGGCGGGCGGCACGAACAACGCCGGATCTGGGCGAAAGGTGCGGTAGCCGGGCATCCCGAGCTCGCGACTCGCGAAGTACTCGCCGAGTAGCTCGTCGGCGATCGGCTCCTCGACCGACGTGGGCACGAAGTCCAGCACGCCTCAACCCTAAGCTGAGGGGCATGGTCACCTCCGTCGCGATCGTCGGCTCCTCGGGTCGCATGGGTGGCCTCATCGACCGGCTGCTCAGCTCCGGCGACGGGTTCGATGTGCACGCCCGCATCGGCCGCCACGATCCGCTCGACCAGATCGACGGCGCCGACATCGTGATCGACGTGAGCACACCCGCCACGTCGCCGGGCGTCGTCGCGGCGGCGTTGGATCGTCGCATCCCGATCGTCGTCGGCACCTCGGGCTGGACGTCGGAACGGATCGCCCCCGTCGCCGCCCGGATCACCGCCGAGCCCGAGCAGACCGCACTCATCATCCCCAACTTCTCGCTCGGGTCGGCGCTCGCGACCCGGTTCGCCGAACTCGCCGCCCCGCATTTCGAGTCGATCGAGATCATCGAAGCCCACCACGCGGGCAAGGCCGACTCACCGTCGGGCACGGCCATTCGCACCGCCGAGCTGATCGCGGCCGCTCGCGTCGAACTCGGCCCGGTCGCCGCGCCGCACGCCGACCAGCGCGCTCGCGGACAGCAGGTCGCGAGTGTGCCGGTGCATTCGATGCGGATGTCGGGGGTCAGCGCCCGGCAGGAGGTCGTCCTGGGCGGTTCCGGGGAGACCGTGCGCATCGTGCACGAGACGCTCTCCGACTCGTCCTACGAGCCCGGCATCCTGCTCGCGCTGGGCGCCGCGAAGCCGGGTGGCGGCCTCGTCGTCGGGCTCGGCGCCCTGCTGGGACTCTGAGGCGACACGTGCGCACCAAGGTCGCTGTCGCCCTCATGGCGGCGCTCCTCGTGCTCTACCTCGTGTTCGCCGTGCGCTACGGAGTGCTCCTGATCGGCGTCGGCGAACCAGTCACGGTCGCGATCGGGGTCGCCCTCTTCGTGCTGCCGCTCATCGCCTGCTGGGCACTTGTCACCGAAGTGCGGTTCGCGGTGGATGCCGAACGGCTCGGAATGCGGCTCGACGCCGAAGGTGGGCTGCCGACCGACGAGCTGCCGGTGCTGCCGAGCGGCCGTCTTGATCGGGCCGCGGCCGCCGACGTCTTCCCCGCGTACCAGGTGGCGACCGAGGCCGCGCCCGACGACTGGCGCACCTGGTTCCGGCTCGGGCTCGCCTACGACGCCGCGGGGGATCGGCGGCGCGCCCGCTGGGCGACCCGGGTGGCGATCAGGCTCAGCCGCGCCGGGTGAACTCGCTTCGGAGTCTCGCGAACTGATCGATCGGGTCATCGCCGACGGGGCGCACGATGACGGATGCCGCACCAGCGTCCCAGAGCGAGGCGACGGTTGCGGCAGCGTCAGCAGCCGAACCCGCCGCGACGGTCGCCTCGCTCACCGGAATCCCGAGGAATCCAGCAGCGTCGGTCGCCGCCGCGCCGACGCGGGCTCGCGCCTGAGCGGGATCGTCGTCGATCGCGAGATGAACGAAGACGCTCACCTCGTGCGTCGGGTCCCCGCCTCCGCGGATCGCGGCCGCTCGCGCTTCGACGATGTGCGCGGGTCCGCTGCCTTCGACGAGCAGAGTGGCGTCGGCGATGCGTCCCGCGAGTTCGAGCGACTTCGGCCCCTTCACCCCGGCGACGAGCTGCGGAACGCGGGCCGGCGGGTGCTCCAGGTGGACCCCGTGGATGTGCACCGCCTGACCGTCGACGTGGAGTTCCCCTCCGGCCAGCAGCGTACGCACGGCACCGAACGTCTCCTCGAGAAGCGCGAGCGGGGACGGCGTGCGCACGCCGACCTGCGCCATCCAGCCGGGCACGCCGTGGCCGATCCCCGCGATGAGCCGACCGGGATGCAGACGTTCGAGCGCCGCGAGTTCCATCGCCAGCAGCGCCGCGTTGCGCAGCGGTGCCGGGATGATGCCGATTCCCACGTGCAGCCGCGTCGTCACCTCGAGGGCCGTCGCGACGGTCGCCATCGCGCCGGTCCAGCCGAGGTCCTCGACGAGCCAGAGTTCATCGGCGCCGAGGCGTTCGGCTCCCGTCGCCAGTTCGCGGAGCCGCTCCGGCGGCAAGGACCGGTCGACCATGAGCCCGAGACGCCGGGCGGGACGGGTCGTCATCGGCCGAGAGCCGCCTGGACGGCCTCCCGCACCGTGCGGTGCCGCCACTGGAATCCGTCGGCGGCGAGTCGCACGGGCTGCACGTGCACGTCGGCGAGCAACAGGTGCTCGCCTGCTTCACCGAGGACGAGCCGGATCGCCCACGCGGGCACCCGGAACAGTCGCGGTCGGCGCAGGACCTCGGCGAACGCGGCGGTGACCTCGTCGGCCGTCGCGGGTGTCGGGCCGGCGAGAACCACCGGTCCCGAGATCGACGACGACAGCAGGTGCACGATTGCCCGCACCTCGTCGTCGAGGGATATCCATGGCCAGAACTGCCGCCCCGACCCGAACCGCGCGCCGAGACCGAAAGTCGTGAGCATCCGCACGGGCGCCAGGCCTCCCGACTTCTCGACCACGACACTCGTCCGCAGCGTCACGACGCGAGTCGCGGGAGGAGCGAGCGCCGCGGCTTGCTCCCAAGCGAGCACGAGGTCGGGCACGAAGCCGTCGCCGCGCGGCGAGTCGTCATCGAGACGCACTCGCGGCCGGTCGCCGTAGAAGCCCACCGCCGACCCGCTGAGGAACGCGCGTGGCGGTGCCGACATCCCCGTCATCGTCTCGGCGAGCAGCCGCGTGGTGTTGACGCGCGACGCCACCAGTTCGCGACGGTAGGGCAGCGTCCACGGCATGCGCGCGATCGACGCCCCCGAGAGGTTGATGACCGCGTCGGCGCCCTCGAGCACGGCGGGATCGAGCTCACCGGCGTCCGGATTCCAGCGGTGCTCGGTCCCGCCTCGCGGAACCCGGCGGACGAGCGTACTGACCTCATGGCCGCCGGCCCGCAGCGCGCGGACGAGCGGCCGTCCGATGCGCCCCGACGCGCCGGAGACGACGATCCGGCTCACGCGCGGGACCGGCCTAAGCCAGGCTGGCTTCGAGGGTGATCGTCGTGCCGCCGAGCGCCTTCGACACCGGGCAGTTCGCTTTCGCGTCCTCGGCGAGTCGCTGGAACTCGGCCGGGTCGAGCCCGGGGGCCTTCGCGCTCACGAGCAAGTGGATGCCGGTGATCCCCTCACCGGGCTGGAACGTCACCGCGGCCGTCACCTGCAGGCTCTCGGGCGCGTGACCCGCTTCGGCGAGAGCGTGCGAGAACGCCATCGAGAAGCACGCCGAGTGCGCCGCGCCGAGCAGCTCTTCGGGGTTGGTGCGACCGGCTTCACCCTCCGATCGTGCCTGCCAGGTGACCGGGAACTCGCCCGCGTCGGAGGAGTCGAGGCTCGTCGTGCCCGACCCGCTCATGAGATCGCCGAACCACAGAGTCGTCGCTTCAGAAGTCAGTGCCATGACCCGAGCCTACGTTCCCGACGCCGCCGGGGCACCCTTGCGGCCGAGGATGCCGGCGCGTGCCAGCAGCAGGTAGATCTGGCAGCCGAGGCAGTACGCGAACACCGAGTTGAGGAACGCGGCGAGGAATGCGGCGGCACCGGCGACGACGAGGGCAATCGGTCCGAACGGCAGGTACAGCACGATGCCGACGACCGTCACGAACAACCCGACACCTTGCGCAAACGTCGGCGGCGTCGGGTCCTCGAGTTCGACGGGGGGCTTCAGTCGCGGCCGGATGATCGCCTTGAAGATGAGCCCATACGGATGCCGGGCCACCCCGGCCACCGCACTCCAGAGGAACACGGCCGCGTTGAAGATCGAGAGCAGGAGCGCCGCGAGTTCGAAACCGAGGAGGGCGAGGGCGATCACGACGAGGAACAGGATCGCCGTGACGCCGGCGCTGAACCGGGGGCCGCGCGGGTCGATGCCGCGTCGCGGCTTGGGCGCCGTCATGCGGCGAGGACGCGCTGGAGTTCGGCGACGATCGTGTCGCGGCGAACAGCCCCGCCGATGCGGGCGCGAACGAGACCGTCCGCGTCGAGGATGAGCGTCGTCGGAGTCTGCAGCACCCGGTAGCGGGAGGCCAGCTCCGGCCGGTGCGTCACATCGAGTTCGACGTGGGCGACATCCGCGGTGCGGGTGGCCAGATCGTCGAGCACCCGGGCCGTCGTCTTGCACGGTGCGCAGACCTCGGTCGAGAACTGCAGCAGCGTCGCGCGCTCGCCGAGGGCGACGCCGTCGATGCTCACGACACGAGCATCCGAGATCGTCCGGGCGCGGCCCTGGGTCGCCCGGTGCAGGAAGCCGAGCAGCGTGGCGGCGAGCACGAGGCTCCCGAGCACGAGCGTGACGGATCCGGCATCCATGATCCTCACGGTAGTGAGGTGACCGCATCCCGTCACGCGGGCCTGTCACACTCCGTCACACGCTTCGGGCGGATATCGTGAGGGCCGTGTCCGACACTGCAGCCGAGTATTCGATCGAGTTCCGTTCCGACATGACGGTTGAGTTGGTGCGGTCGAGCGCGCACGACTCGGATGTCGTGTTCGCCGCCCGGGTCTCGACGATGGGCGAGCAGACTCTCGAGGATGCCGCATCCGGTGCCGACGCCGACGCGAAAGACAAGGGCCTCATCAACTTCCTCATGCGCGACCGGCACGGGTCGCCGTTCGAGCACAATTCGATGACGTTCTACGTGCAGGCGCCGCTCTTCGTGTTCCGCGAGTTCATGCGGCACCGCATCGCCTCCTACAACGAGGAGTCGGGCCGCTACCGCGAGATGCGTCCTGTGTTCTACGTGCCGGCACCGTCGCGGAATCTCGTGCAGGTCGGTAAGCCCGGTGCCTACGACTTCATCCCGGGCACTCCCGAGCAGACCGAGCTCGCGGTGGAATCGGGTAAGGCGGTGGCGACGTTCGCCTACGCCGAGTACCAGAAGCAGCTGGATGCCGGCGTCGCCCGTGAGGTCGCCCGCACGGTGCTGCCGCTGTCGCTCTACTCGTCGATGTACGTCACGATGAACGCCCGGTCGCTCATGAATTTCCTGTCGCTGCGCACCAAGCGCCCCGAATCGCACTTCCCGTCGTTCCCGCAGCGCGAGATCGAGATGGTCGCGGAGGTGATGGAGGAGGCGTGGAAGCCCCTCATGCCCCTCACCCACGCCGCTTTCGAGGCCGGCGGGCGCGTCGCCCCGTAGCCGCGGGCAGCCCGCAGTCTCGGGCGGCACCATTCCTAGGAAGAAACTTCAGCTGACCGGCGTGTCGGGCGTCCGGCGCCCGGTCCTTCCTAGGAATGGTGTCTCGCGCCCTATCCACACTTCGATCCACCCAACCCCATGGCGGATGGTGTGGGCGCAATGGTCGGGGAATGCTCGACATCCCGGAGGAGATTGCGCGACGAGGCGGTGCTGCGAAGGCGATCGAGTTGCTGGCTGCTGGGGGCAGCCGAAGCTCAATCCGCCGGGCACTGCGAGCCGGACTCATCCGGCGTCCGCGTAAAGGGTGGTACGTGCTGCCGTCCACCCCTCCCGCGCTCCGGGGCGCGGTGCGGGTCGGCGGCCGCGCGACGTGCGTGACGGCGATGCGCGAGCTCGGTATCTGGGTCACCGAGATCCCTCGGGTCGTTCATGTCGCCGTCCATCGATCGACCAGCCAGTTGCGGAGCGTCGCCGACCCCGGAGTGCGCCAGGCGGTGTTCCCGGATGCGGTCGTGCATTGGCGCGACACCGCCAAGCCGAGGGAGGCCGCTGGTTCGCGTCTCGTCGAGCCGATCCTGAAGGCGCTCGTCGACGCGCGCGACTGCCTCTCGGACGAGGATCTCTTCGCGTCGGCGGAGTCGGTGCGGCGACGCGGTCTCGCCCGGCCCGAGGAGTGGGATCGGCTATTGAAGGGGATGCCGAGAGCCGTAAGGCGGATCCTGGCGACGGCAGGCGACAAGTCGGATAGCGGACTCGAGTCGCTTGTGATCTTCCGGCTGCGGGGCCGCGGGTGGCGGGTGCGGCAACAGCTGCAAATCGGGCGGGACCGCGTCGACCTCGTGATCGGCTCACGACTCATCGTCGAACTCGACGGTGCGGGATTCCACGACCGTTACGCCGACTACCGCCGCGACGCCCGGCTGACAGCTGCCGGCTACACCGTCCTCCGTTTCGACTACGACCAGGTGCTCTTCGAGTGGCCGAGCATCCTGCGCGCGATCGAGGCTGCCGTGTCCCGCGGCTTGCATCTCGCGTAGATGCTGTTTCGCTTGCTGCCCGGGTTGCGGTGACACCATTCCTAGGAATATCCGTAGCGGAGCAGGTGCTCTTCCCCGTGCCCACGTGCCTCGGTCTTCAAAATTCCTAGGAATGGTGCACCCGGAACCCCACCCTCGCAACACCGATACCCTGTAACACGTGTCGTCGCAAGAGAATCCATTCGGGCAGGTGCTCGTCGCGGTGGTGACCCCGTTCACCCACGACGGTGAGGTGCATTGGGCCGACGTCGAGAAGCACATCGACAGCCTCGTGACGCACGGTGCCGATGGCATCGTCGTCACGGGCACCACGGGTGAGACCAGTACCCTCACCGATTCCGAGAAGATCAAGCTCGTCGAGGTCGCGAAGGATGTCGCCGCCGGTCGCGCGAAGATCATCACGGGGGGCGGTTCCAACGAGACCGCGCACGCGATCGAGCTCTATTCCAAGAGCGAGAAGGCCGGCGCCGACGGCATCATGATCGTCACCCCGTACTACAACAAGCCCACGCAGGCTGGCATCCTCACCCACTTCCGGATGGTCGCCGACGCCACCGACCTGCCGGTGATCCTCTACGACATCCCGGGTCGCACGGGGGTGGAGATCAAGTACGAGACGATTTTGCGCGCCGCGAAGCACCCCAACATCCTCGGGGTGAAGGATGCCAAGGGCGACCTGAGCGAGGTGAGTCGCGTGCTCAACCAGACCGACCTCATGTACTTCGCGGGGGATGACGCCAACGCGCTCCCGACCCTCGCGATCGGCGGGACGGGCCTGATCAGCGTGACCGGCAACATCGCGCCGGCGTCGTACCGCCGCATGGTGGATGCCGTCAACGCGAACGATCTCGACACGGCGCGTGCCGCGCACCGAGCCCTCGAGCCGCTCGTGCGGGCGGCCATGACGCACGTGCCCGGAACCGTCGCGGCGAAGTACATCCTGCACGGCTTCGGCCGCATCACCAGTCCGCGCGTGCGTCTGCCGCTCGTCGGGCCCGAAGAACACGAGGCTGCCCTGATCGAGGACGAGATCGCCCTGGTGCACGACATCGAGGGGATCGACCCGAAGCACTTCCGGCCCGACGCCAACGCGGCGGCCGGCGGCGCTCTGCCGCGAATCGCCGGAACGACTCGCTGATGGCGGACGATCTCTTCGACCCGCCCCCGCTCGACCCCGGCACGCTGCGCGTGCTCCCGCTCGGCGGGCTCGGTGAGATCGGTCGCAACATGACGGTCTACGAGTACGAGGGCAGCTTGCTCATCGTCGACTGTGGCGTGCTGTTCCCCGAGGAGCACCAGCCCGGGGTCGACCTGATCCTGCCCGACTTCGCGCCGATCCGGGATCGTCTCGACGATGTCGTCGGTGTCGTGCTCACGCACGGTCACGAAGACCACATCGGCGCCGTGCCGTACCTCTTGCGGGAGCGCCGCGACATCCCGCTCATGGGGTCGCGACTCACGCTCGCGCTCGTCGAGGCGAAGCTCAAGGAGCACAAGATCGCCCCGCAGACGCGCGAGGTGAAGGCCGACCAGATCGATCGCTTCGGCCCGTTCGAGCTCGAGTTCGTCGCGGTCAACCACTCGATCCCCGACGCGCTCGCCGTCGCCATCCGCACTCCCGCCGGGCTCGTGCTGCACACCGGTGACTTCAAGATGGACCAGTTGCCGCTCGACGGGCGCCTCACCGATCTGCGCGCGTTCGCGCGGCTCGGTCAGGAGGGAGTCGATCTTTTCCTGCCCGACTCGACCAACGCCGACGTGCCCGGTTTCACGCCGCTCGAGCGCGACATCGGCCCGGTGATCGAGAACGTCATCTCGCGCGCTAAGAAGCGCGTCATCGTCGCGTCGTTCTCGTCGCACGTCCACCGTGTGCAACAGGTGCTGGATGCCGCGGTCGCCAACGAGCGGCACGTCGCCTTCGTCGGGCGCTCGATGGTGCGCAATATGGGCATCGCCGCCGACCTCGGCTACCTCGACGTTCCGCCCGGCGTCATCGTCGATCTGAAGACCGCCGTGAACATGCCCGACGACCGGGTCGTCTTCATGAGCACCGGATCGCAAGGCGAGCCGATGGCAGTGCTCGCGCGCATGTCGAATCAGGACCACCAGATCGAGATCGGCGAGGGCGACACCGTCATCCTCGCCTCGAGCCTCATTCCGGGCAACGAGAACGCCGTCTACCGCGTGATCAACGGGCTCACGAAGCTCGGCGCGAACGTCGTGCACAAGGGCAACGCGAAGGTTCACACGTCGGGGCACGCGGCGGCGGGGGAGTTGCTCTACTGCTTCAACATCATCAAGCCCCGCAATGTGTTGCCGGTGCACGGTGAGGCCCGTCATTTGCGCGCCGCCGCCGACCTCGCGATCGAGACGGGAGTCGAGCGGTCGCGCGCGATCATCGGCGAGAACGGCATCGTCGTCGACCTCAGGGACGGCGTCGCGAAGGTCACCGGGCAGCTCGACATCGGCTTCGTCTACGTCGACGGGTCGACGGTCGGCGAGATCACGGATGCCGACCTCAAGGACCGTCGGATCCTCGCCGAGGAGGGCTTCATCTCGATCTTCATCGCGATCGACGTGCAGACCGGCAAGATCATCGTCGGGCCCGAGATCCAGGCGCGCGGGTTCGCCGAAGACGATTCGGTGTTCGACGGGGTGCGCCCACAGATCGTGAAGGCTCTCACCGAGGCGGCCGAGGGCGGCACGCGCGACCAGCACGGCTATCAGCAGATCGTGCGCCGCACCGTCGGTCGCTGGGTCAACACGCAGCACCGTCGCCGCCCGATGATCATCCCGGTCGTCATCGAGGCCTAGCCTGCACCGGTGAGTCATCCTCTGGAATGACGCTCTGAGGCCTCCTCACCGATTAGAGTCGCGGAGGCGGACGTCTGACGCAGCTCGAAGGTTGGGATGCGATCGATCCTCCGCCCTGGTTCGATGAGAGTGCCGCGCGTCAGGGCGTGGCATCCCCCTGAATGGAGCACCCGTGTCCGTTGCCCGTGCCTGGGTTTTTCCCATCATCCGCATCCTCGTGTTCGCCGTGATCGCTGTGGCACTCGTGAAGTTCGCGTTCTTCGCCGATCCGGTGCAGGAGAGCGGCGGTGAGGTCCCGAGCGGTGCGATCGTCGAGCCGCAGATTCCGGTCACGACGGGAACGGTGCGCAACGACATCGTCCTTGACGGCGCGGTGGCCGCGGATGCCGTTGTCCCCGTCAAGGCGACGCTCGATGGCGAGGTGCGTCAGATCTCCGTCTCGGCTGGGCAGTGGCTGGAGGCCGGTACCGAGATCATGCGGATCCGCGGCATGAACGACGACGGCACCCATCGCTGGTCGATCGTCAAGTCGCCTGCCGCGGGCACCCTCACCTCCTTCGACGTGCTCGTCGGGCAGACGGTGGGCATCGGAACGGCGATCGGTCAGGTGGCTCCGGCCACCTTCCACGTCACGGCGACGCTGTCGCCCGAGCTGCAGTACCGGCTCACGACCCAGCCCACGGAGGCGGAGGTGGTGATCGCCGGCGGTCCCGCGCCCTTCACCTGTACGGGTCTGGCGATCTCGACCTCGACTCCCGGATCGAACAGCGGCACGGGTGACGATGGCGTCACCCCTCCCGCGAGCGGCACCTCGGTGCGTTGCGCCGTTCCGGGCGACGTGCGGGTCTTTCCCGGGCTCACGGCGCGTCTGACGATTGCCGGTGGGATCGCTGAGAACGTGCTCGTGGTGCCGACGACGGCGGTCGAAGGCGGCGGCGGCACCGGGGTCGTCTATCTCGTCGGCGCGGACGGCGAGACCGAGCAGCGAGAGGTGACTCTCGGCCTCTCCGACGGCACCACGGTCGAGGTGGCCGGTGGGCTTGAGGAGGGTGACATCGTCCTGCAGTTCGTGCCGGGCGCCCCCGCCGACCCCGAGATGGGCGGCGGCGTCATCATGGGCTACGGCGGCTGAGGATGCCGTTCCTGCGCCTCGAAGGCGTCACTCGATCCGTCGTGCTCCCTGACGGCGGCAACCTGGAGATCCTGCGCGGCATCGACCTTGATGTCGAGGTCGGCGAACACGTCAGCGTCGTCGGGAGGTCGGGTTCGGGCAAGTCGACGCTGCTGAACATCCTCGGGCTCATCGACACCCCCACGAGCGGTGCGCTCGAATTCGACGGGGTACCGCTCGAACGGCTGAGTGGCGCGGAGCGCGACCGTCGTCGCGGGCGCGATGTCGGCTTCATCTTCCAGCAATTCAATCTGCTGCCACGGCGCACGGCGCTCGAGAACGTCGTCACACCATTGCTCTACGCCACGGGCCGACAGTTCTGGCGACGGCAGCGGCTGGCGACCCAGATGCTCGAGCGCGTCGGCCTGGGAGAGCGGCTCACCTCGACCCCCGATCAGCTCTCCGGCGGTGAGCAACAGCGCGTCGCGATTGCTCGCGCGCTGGTTCGCGGCCCGCGGCTGATCCTCGCGGACGAGCCGACGGGCGCACTCGACGTCGAGACGGGGGCGTCGATTATGGCTCTGCTCGACGAGGTCGCCGAGACGACAGGAGCCGCGCTCATCACTATCACGCACGACCCGAAAGTGGCGGCCCTCGCTCGGCGTCACTACCGACTCGACCGCGGCGTCCTCGGACCGGTTGAGCCGGCGCAGATCGAGGCGCTCGCCCAGAAGGAGCTCTCGCTATGAGGCTCTGGACGGCACTCGTCGGATCGATCGTCGAGGCCTGGTCCGAGGTGAAGGTGCACCGCACCCGCGTCTTGCTGAGCCTCATCGGGGTGGGGGTCGCCGTCGCGGCGCTCACCACCGTCGTCGCCGGCGGGGCGATCGCCACCCAGGTGCAGACCGAGCAGTCGGAACGCTGGGGCGGCAGGCCGGCCACCGTGTCGGTCAGCGCGTACAACGTCGACACCGGCATGCAGGCGACGACCGAGCAGATGGAACCGGTGATCGCCGCGGCTGCCGATCGTTACGGCATCGGCTACACGACGCGCAACGGCAACGGACCGTTGCAGGCGCAACTGCCCGACGGGGTGTATGGCCTCAACGCTCAGTTCGTGGATCGCGCGTACGGCGTCATCCACCGCACGCGCCTGCAGGAGGGCGCGTGGTTCACCGCACGCGACGTCGACCGGCTGGCCCCGCCGATCATCGTCTCGAGTGATCTCTGGGCGCGACTGGGCTCGCCCGACCTGCGCACCCATCCCACGATCGAGCTCGTGACCACCGGCCGCACGATCGTGTCGGTCGTGACCGGTGTCTATTCGTCGTCGCCGGACGCGCAAGGGATGGACCTCTCGGTCTACCTGCTCAACGACGACTACCTGGAGTTCGCGTCGGCGACGGACCGCGCCAACCTCTTCTATCAGTACGAGTTCTGGGTTCCGCCGGAGGTGGCGACGGAGCTCACCGAGCGGCTGCGTCTCGACATCGCAGGGACGCTCGGTGAGGGCTGGCAGGTCGACGCGTGGCGTCAGGACTATCTGGCGCAGGGCGAGGACCCTCTGCTCATCCTGAAACTCGCCGTCGGGGGAGTGGCGGTGCTCGTGCTGCTGCTCGGAGCGCTGAGCCTCGTGAACATCGCGCTCGTCACCGTGCGCCACCGCATCCGCGAGATCGGCATCCGCCGTAGTTTCGGCGCCACCGCCGGCCGGGTGTTCTTCTCGGTCATGATGGAGAGCGTCGTCGCGACGGCGTTCGCCGGCCTCGTCGGGGTGCTGCTCGCGGTGCTGGTCGTGAAGAATCCGTGGGTCACCTCGTGGCTCGATGGCTATGTGGAGGACGTCCCGGCGTTCCCCGCCGAGGCAGCCGTCATCGGCCTCGTCGCGGCGACCGGGGTCGGCGCACTCGCCGGGTTGCTGCCGGCGCTCGTGGCCGTGCGGGTGAAGGTGATCGACGCGATCCGGTATTAGCAACAAACCTGCCCTGTCGCACCCGGTGAGTGGGAGGATGCGGGCATGAGACGCACCCTTCCGGTATCCCTGATCGCGATCTGCATCGCCCTGACGCTGAGTGCGTGCGTCCCCGGCGGCGTCACACCCGGCCCGACCGGCTCATCCAGCAGCACGCCGACCGAGGAGGCGACGCCGACCCCGACGCCCGCGACAGCGCCGGCGCGGGCCGACCTCGCGCTGTCGCCCGAAGGGATGGGAACTCTCGTGTTCGGTGTCGCCCCGTCGACCGACCCGGCGACACAGATGCTCGTTCTCGACCCCGAGTTCTGCACGGATGCCAACGCCGGCCTCGGTACCGGATTCGCGGCAGGCAGCCCCGAGGCGACCTTGTGGGTGCCGATCCCGGCGTACCGGGATGGCCTCTACGGCGACTTCGGCGTGGGGGTCGAGGGGGGAGTCCTCGACCGCATCGACTTGCTCGGCGGCACGATCCCGACAACCGCGGGCATCCGCATCGGCGACTCGCGCGCCGACGTCGTCGCGGCCTACCCGGGGGCGACCACCGTCGCGGAATACCTCACGGACATCTACGTGATCACCGGCACGGCGGGTTCGCTTCAGGTGGAAGTCGCCCGCCAACCGACCGACATGGCCTATTGGGACGGCAGCGAGGTCGACACGGTGAGGTTCATCCACGCCGTGCGGACCGGCCACCCGCCGTTCACCGTCGCGGCGTCGGAGAACATCGCGGGCCTCTGCCCGTTCTGATCCATCCCGATGGCGGCGGGGTGGGTGTCGCTCCTCGGCGACGCCGCGCCCCGCGGGTACCGTGACCGCATGGCCACGAGCACGGGGCGAACGAGCGCTCGCGCGCGCTCGACCTCGCGCGCCCGCTCGACGACGGCGACGAAGCGTTACCCGCGCGGCAAGTCGCCAGCGAAGACCGACGACGCCGGCGCCCTCACCAGTTTGTGGATGGGTCTCGCCCACGTCGTGGGCGGTGCCGCCCGACTGTTCGGAAAAGAGACCCTCGCCCCCGACGAACGCCGCGACGGGGTGCCGTTCCTGCTCATCGTGCTCGCGATCGGCGGCGCGATCGTCGAGTGGTTCAACCCGAGCCACGAGGTCGCGATCGCGCTCGACGCGTACACCTTCGGCGGGCTGTTCGGGCGCGTCGCGTTCGCGCTTCCGGTGATCATGCTCGTGTTCGCCGTCTGGCTGTTCCGGCATCCGTCGAGCGTGCACGACAACGGGCGGCTCGGCGTCGGCCTCGTGCTGCTGCTGACGAGCGTGAGCGGCCTGAGCCACCTCTTCGGCGGCCAGCCGCAACCCGCCGACGGCGCCGTCGCGATGGCCCACGGCGGCGGCATCCTCGGCTGGATCGTCGCGCAGCCGTTCGTTACGATCGGGGCCGCGTGGCTCGCTGTCCCCCTCGCGGGCGGGCTCATGCTGCTGTCGCTCTTCATCCTCACCAAGACCCCGCCGAACCGCATCGGTTCCCGGCTCGGCGAGGCCTACAGCTACCTGTTCGGTGCCGAACTTCCCGTGCGGGCGCCGAAGGCCGCCGCCGAGCAACCCGAACTCGGCTCGCTCACCGACCTCGGCTTCGAGCCCGAAGACCCGTCGTCGATGCCCTGGTGGCGACGCAAGAAGGACGTCACCGGTGATCCGGCGTTCGACACCCCCGTCGCGCGCGACCAAGCGACCGACATCGTCGTGCCGCCGTCGGAGGTGAACCCGTTCGACCTGCTCGCCGAACTGGACAAGGCCGAGGATGCCGTACGCCGCTTCACGGGCGAGGTCCCGCCGGGCACACGCGGCCTCCGCGACGACGGCGACGCGGTGCCGACGGAGGTGCCGGACCCCGAGGTCGTCTCTCGCCCGGCTCCCGCCCATCGCCGTCCCTATCGGCTGCCCGCGGCATCCAGCCTGCAGGCGGGCACGCCGCCGAAGACGCGCACCCCCGCCAACGACGAGACGATCGCGGCGATCAGCGAAGTGCTCACCCAGTTCCAGGTGGATGCGAAGGTCACGGGCTTCTCGCGCGGCCCGAGCGTCACGCGCTACGAGATCGAGCTCGGCGCGGGCGTCAAGGTCGAGCGGGTCACCGCACTCGCCAAGAACCTGTCGTACGCCGTCGCGTCGAACGAGGTGCAGATCCTCTCGCCGATCCCCGGCAAGAGCGCGATCGGCGTGGAGATCCCCAACAAGGATCGCGAGATCGTGACCCTCGGCGACGTGTTGCGCTCGAGTGCCGCCGCCCGGTCGCAGCATCCGATGACGATCGGGCTCGGAAAAGACGTCGAGGGCGGGTTCGTCGTGGCGAATCTCGCGAAGATGCCGCACTTGCTCGTCGCCGGCTCCACGGGGTCGGGCAAGTCGTCGTTCATCAACTCGATGATCACGAGCGTGCTCATGCGTGCGAAGCCCGCCGAGGTGCGCATGGTGCTCATCGACCCCAAACGGGTCGAACTCGCCGCGTACCAGGGCGTTCCGCACCTCATCACCCCCATCATCACGAATCCGAAGAAGGCGGCCGAAGCGCTCGCCTGGGTCGTGAAAGAGATGGACATGCGCTACGACGACCTGGCGTCGTTCGGGTTCCGCCACATCGACGACTTCAACCGCGCGGTGCTGTCCAACGAGATCCAGCTGCCGGTCGGGTCGCAGCGCGAGCTGCAGCCCTACCCGTACCTGCTCGTCGTCGTCGACGAGCTCGCCGACCTCATGATGGTCGCGCCGCGCGACGTCGAGGACTCGATCGTGCGCATCACCCAGCTCGCGCGGGCATCCGGCATCCATCTCGTGCTCGCGACGCAGCGGCCTTCGGTGGATGTCGTCACGGGCCTCATCAAGGCGAACGTGCCGTCACGGCTCGCCTTCGCGGTGTCGTCGATGACCGACAGTCGCGTCATCCTCGACCAGCCGGGCGCCGACAAGCTCATCGGGCAGGGCGACGGTCTCTTCCTGCCGATGGGCGCCTCGAAGGCGATCCGCGTGCAGAGTTCGTGGGTCACCGAGGAGGAGATCCACGCCGTCGTCGCCCACGTCACCGCGCAAGCGCGGCCCGAGTACCGCGCCGACGTCGAGGCGGTCGCTGAGAAGCGTGAAGTCGACGGCGACATCGGTGATGACCTCGAGGTGCTGCTGCAGGCCGCCGAGCTCGTCATCAACACCCAGTTCGGGTCGACGTCGATGTTGCAGCGCAAACTGCGAGTCGGGTTCGCGAAAGCGGGGCGGCTGATGGACCTCCTCGAATCCCGCGAGATCGTCGGCCCGAGCGAAGGCTCCAAAGCGCGCGACGTGCTCGTCACCGTCGAGCAGTTGCCTGAGGTGCTCGCACGGTTGCGGGGCGGTCCGGCCCCGGCGGCCGGGTCCGCGGGCCCGGAGTATCCTGATGACGACGGCGGCTCACACGAGGACGCTTGGAGTCTGACCGGCAGGGAGTGACGATGGCTCTCGACGGACAGCCGCCTGCGAGGGTCAATCCGATGCGTGGCCGAGTGGTCCGCAGCGGCGAAGGCACCGCGAGCGCCGGCAATCTCGCCAACATCATCACGGTCTTCCGGATGCTGCTGGCTCCCGTGTTCGTCGTGCTGCTCCTGCTCGACGCCGGCGGCGACGGGTATTTGCGCTACGTCGCCGCGGGCCTTTTCGTCTTCGCGTCCGCGACCGACGGGCTCGACGGGTTCCTCGCGCGGCGGCGCAACCTCGTCACCGACGCCGGCAAGCTTCTCGACCCGATCGCCGACAAGGTGCTCACCGGCGGGGCACTCGTGGCGCTCAGCATTCTCGGCGAGCTGCCGTGGTGGGTGACCGCCGTGATCCTGGTGCGCGAGATCGGCATCACGGTGCTGCGCTTCGTCGCCTTGCGCGACCATGTGATCGCCGCGTCGATCCTCGGCAAGATCAAGACCTGGGTGCAGATCATCGCGATCTCGTTCGCGATTGTGCCGCTGTGGACGTTCTTCGGCTCCGGGATGCACATCGTCAACGCGGTGCTCATGACCTTCGCCGTGATCATCACCCTCGTCAGTGGCGTCGAATACCTCTGGCAGGCGTGGCGCGGCCGCCCGACCCGGGTGCCGCCGGTTGAGTAGCCGCGAAGCGGCGGATCGGGCCCCGTCCGACAGGCCTGCGGCACGGCTCATCCGCTCGCTCACCGAACGCGGCTTGACCGTCGCCGTCGCGGAGTCGCTCACCGGTGGCCTCGTCGTCGCCGAGCTGGTGTCGGTGCCCGGGGCCTCCGCCGTCGTACGCGGGGGGATCGTGGCGTATGCGACGGATCTCAAGCACGAACTGCTGGGGGTGGATGCCGCCCTGCTCGCGGCAGGCGGAGCAATTCAGGCGGCGGTCGCCGAGCAGATGGCGTCGGGGGTGCGGTTCCGGCTGAACGCCGACGTGGGACTCGCGACCACCGGGGTCGCGGGGCCCGACCCGCAGGACGGGCACCTGCCGGGGCTGGTGTGGATCGCGGTCGCGACCGGCGGGCAGGTCCGGTCGGTGCGCCTCGAACTGGGAGGTGATCGTGCGGCCATCCGACGTGAGACTGTAGAGGTGGTGATCGAGTCGGCGCTCGAGTCCTTCCCGGAATAGACGCCGTTTCGATCTCGTTACAGATCGTGTCGTCACAGGGATTCCTGAGGTGACGCGAATTAGAGTTCACCTATATCGGTGGAGTAGCCTAGCGACCCCACCCGGAGTCCCCCAAGGGCCCCGCAGACCTTGTGAAGGAGGACACCATGGTTCTGGTCCGTCAGGAGATCGGCGATGTCCTCCGCGATTTCCGCCTTCAGAAGGCGATGACTCTCCGTCAGGTCGCGTCGCGTGCGAGCGTCGCCCTCGGCTACCTCAGTGAGGTCGAGCGCGGGCAGAAGGAGGCGTCGAGTGAGATTCTCGCCTCGGTCGCCGACGCACTCGACACCCCGATTTCGGTCATCATGCGCGAGGTGGGCGATCGGCTCGCCGTCGTCGAAGGTGTTTCGTTCGTCGGCGCATCCTCGTTCGACCGCGTGCCCGACACGCTGCCCGACGAGCTGGTCGCCGAGTTCGACGCCGACCTCGCCATCCGCTGACTCTCTCGATTTGCGTCGAGCGCGCAGGTTTTCCCGCGAGCACTCGGCGCGTCTCCGCGCTTTCGGGATGACGGGGCGGCTTTCGGGATGACGGCGTGAAGCTCAGCGAGTTCAGTCGCGCCGTCACCGACGAGTTCGGAGCGTTCGGTCGTGTGCTGGTGCGCGACACCGTCATCGTCGAGCTGGGGAACCGGACTCCCGAGCAGGCGCTCGCCTCCGGCATCCCCGCCCGCGACGTCTGGATCGCGATGTGCCGCGTGCAGGATGTGCCCGTCGACCGCTGGCACGGCGCCGGTCGCCCGAAGCCCGCGCGGGGCTGAGTCGCCCGCTGGGCACCCGATCTCAGAACGTCCGGCGTGTCGAGGTTGAATTTCG
>CBFGZU010000036.1:0-18438 GCA_965653335.1 uncultured Pseudolysinimonas sp. | reverse complement strand
ATCGACGCGTGGTTGTCGGGATGCATCGACCCCGATCTGCTCGGCGGTGAGTGCTGGCAGAGCGTGCATGGCTGGGAGGCGCTCGCGCACGGCGGGGTCTTCGGGGTGGGACTGGGCAACTCCGCCGGCAAGTGGTCGTGGATTCCGGAGGCCGACAACGACTTCATCTTCGCGATCATCGGCGAAGAACTCGGCCTCGTCGGCTGTCTGCTCGTGCTCGCCCTCTTCGTGCTGCTCGCCGTCTGCTTCGTGCGCATCATCCGCATGGCGCGCGACCCGTTCGCGCGCATCGCGACGGCGGCGGTGATGACCTGGATCATCGGCCAGGCGTTCGTCAACATCGCGGTCGTGCTCGGGATCCTGCCGGTGCTGGGCGTACCATTGCCGCTCGTTTCCGCGGGCGGCTCCGCCCTGCTCACGACGATGGTGGCGATCGGCATCGTGCTGTCGTTCGCGCGCCATCGCGCGCTCGACCCCGGGGGCGATCGGCTTCCCGTCCGGTCGAGCAGAATCGTCAAGTGACCACCTACCTGTTCGCCGGCGGAGGCACCGCCGGCCACGTCAATCCGCTTCTCGCGACCGCCGACCGGCTGCGCGAGCGTCAGCCCGACGCCGTCATCCTCGTGCTCGGAACGGCGGAAGGTCTCGAGGCGCGGCTCGTGCCCGAACGCGGCTACGAACTGTTGACCGTGCCGAAGCTGCCGTTCCCGCGTCGCCCGAACGCCGCGGCGCTACAGTTCCCGCGTCGCTGGCGCTCCGCCGTCGACCGAGTGCGGGGCGTGCTGCGCGACCGGAAGGTGGATGTCGTCGTCGGGTTCGGCGGTTACGCCTCGGCGCCCGCCTACGCTGCCGCGCGGAAGGAACGCGTGCCGATCGCGGTCCACGAGCAGAACGCCCGGCCGGGCATCGCGAACCGCCTCGCCGCACTCTGGACCCGCCACCTCGGGGTCACCTTTCCGGGAACCCCGCTGCGGCATGCCAAAGTCGTCGGGCTTCCCTTGCGCGCCGAGATCGAACGGCTCGACCGCCCCGCGGCCCGGGTCGCGGCGCTGCGGCTCTTCGGTCTCGACGGCGATAGGCCGGTGCTCCTCGTCACGGGCGGCTCGACGGGAGCGCTGCGACTCAATCGGGGCATCTCCGAATCGGTCGCGGCTCTGCTCGGCGCGGGCTGGCAGGTGCTGCACATCACCGGCAGCCGGTCGCCCGTCGAAGATCCCGGGCTCGACGGCTACCGCATCCTCGAGTACTGCGATCGTATGGACCTCGCCCTCGCGGTCGCCGACCTCGCGGTGTCGCGCGCCGGCGCGGCGACGGTGTGCGAACTCGCGTCCGTCGGTGTGCCCGCCGTCTTCGTCCCCTACGCCGTCGGCAACGGCGAACAAGCGCTCAACGCTCGCAGTGCGGTGGATGCCGGCGGGGCGCTGCTCGTGACCGACGCGGCCTTTACCCCGGAATACGTCGCGCGCCAACTTCCCGTTCTGCTTCAGGACCGTGCCCGGGTCGCCGACATGGCGGCGCGCATGTCGACGGTCGGCGTGAGCGACGGTGCCGACCGGATGGTCGATCTCGTGTTCGACGCATGCGACTCACCTCACCGGTAGCGTGGATGCGATGATCAAGCCCGACCTCGACCTGGAGATCCCGGCGGATCTCGGTGCCGTCCATTTCGTCGGCATCGGCGGCTCCGGGATGAGCGGAATCGCCCGGCTCCTCCTCGACGCCGGACACCGGGTCACCGGCTCCGATCGCGCGGAGAGCGCGGCCGTGCGAGAGCTTCGGGATCGGGGCGCCGACATCCGGATCGGTCACGACGCCGCCCACGTCGGCGATGCCGACACGCTCGTCGTGACGGGCGCCCTCTGGCAGGACAACCCCGAGTATCAGGAGGCGCTGCGCCGGGGAATCCCGGTGCTGCATCGTGCGCACGCGCTTGCCTGGCTCGTGCGCGGCACGCGGCTCATCGCGGTCGCGGGCGCGCACGGCAAGACCACGTCGACGGGGATGATCGTCACTGCTCTGCGCGAACTCGGGGCCGACCCGAGTTTCGTCAACGGCGGTGTGATCGCCGGCTACGGCCGCAGCTCGGCACGCGGTGCCGGCGAGTGGTGGGTGATCGAGGCCGACGAGTCCGACGGCTCGTTCGAACTGTTCGACCCGGCCGCCGTGCTCATCACGAACCTCGACACCGACCACCTCGACCACTTCGGGTCGGAATCCGCCGTCGAGGACGCGTTCGTGCGCGTCGCCTCCGGCGCGAGCGAGCTGCTCGTGACGTCGGCCGACGATCCGGGTGCTCGCGCCGTCGCGGGCCGAGCGACGGCCGCTCGCGCTCTCACCTTCGGCACCGCCGCGGATGCCGACGTGCGGCTGTTCGACGTCGACGCCCGCGAGGAGGTGTCGTTCGCTCTCTCGTTCGCCGGCGAGACGTTCTCGGTGCGGCTCGGGGTCGCCGGCGCCCACAACGCCCTCAACGCGGCCGGGGCGTTCGCGGTGCTCGCCGGACTCGGGTTCCCCCCGGCGGGGATCGCGAGCGGGCTCGAGGCCTTTGCCGGTACGGGGCGTCGGTTCGAGCACCACGCGACCGTCGGCGGCGTTCGTGTCTACGACGATTACGCGCACCACCCCACCGAGGTCGTCGCGGCGCTCGAGACGGCGCGTTCGGTCGTCGGGTCCGGGCGGGTGATCGCCGTGCACCAGCCGCACCTTTACAGCCGAACGCAAGCGATGGCGGGGGAGTTCGCCGAAGCCTATGAGCGGCTCGCCGATCACACGGTCGTTCTCGACGTCTACGGCGCGCGGGAGGATCCGGTTCCGGGTGTCACAGGTGCCCTCGTCGCCGAGCGCTTTCACGACGCCTCGCGCGTCGACTACTTGCCCGACTGGCAGGCGGCCGCCGATCGGGTGGCCGAGATCGCCCGTCCCGGCGATCTCGTCATGACCCTCAGCTGCGGCGACGTCTACCGCATCATTCCGCAACTGGTCGCCGCGCTCGAATCGTGAAACGTCCCGAGCGTCCCGCGGCGCAACCCCCGCCGGCAGCGAAGCCGCCGCAGAAACCGGTGCCGCGCGCGTCCCGGCCGGTCCGAGGGGACCAGCGCGCGGCCCCGCGTGACCCGGCGCCCGAGAAGGGCGTCGGCGCTGGTGCCGCGCGGAGGCGCGAAAGCGCTTCCGCCCAAGCGAAGCGCGCGGAGGTCAAGCGCTTCACCCGACACGCGCGGCGGCGCCGGATCGGCTGGCTCACGGCTCTCGCCGTGCTCGGGGTGACGGCGGGACTCGTCGCGGCGGCGGTGTTCTCGCCGATCCTCGCCCTGCGGGAGATCCGTGTCGACGGCACGACCCGCCTCGATCCCGCGGCGATCCAGGATGCGGTGTCCGGGCAGCTCGGCACGCCGCTCGCGCTCCTCGACGAGGGTCGCATCCGCGACGAACTCGGGCGATTCTCGGGGATCCGCAGTTACGTGACCGAGCTCGTTCCCCCGGGGACTCTCGTCATCCACATCGTCGAACGCACTCCGCTCGGCGTCATCGCGACAGCGACGGGTTTCGACGTCGTCGATGCGGCGGCGGTCGTCCTGGAGTCGTCGCCGGGCCGCCCCGAGGGCCTCCCGCTCATGCAGATCGACGAGGACGGAGCCGAGGGCACGGGCTTCGAAGCGATTGTGGAGGTGCTCGTGGCGCTGCCGCCGGAGGTCCTCGCCCAGGTGGATTCGATCGGTGCCCGCACGCGTGACGACGTGACCCTGACGCTTGCGGGAAGCGACCAGCGAGTGGTCTGGGGAAGCGCAGCGGATTCGGAGCGCAAGGCCGACATCCTGGCCGCCTTGCTCGCGCAGTTCGCGGCTGCGGGCCCGGGGGAGTACGACGTCTCCGCGCCGGGGAGCGCGGTCTTCCGACGGGATTGAGATCTCCGCGCGACACGCGCACGATGTCCGGGCTGTTGCCAGCCGCCGCGCTTACCGTGGGGACCAACATCATATTGAGAAGGAATCTCAACTTCAAGCTGAGGTTGAGACTTTCACTCGGAGGCCGGAACGTGACGTCGAACCAGAACTACCTCGCGGTGATCAAGGTCGTCGGTATCGGCGGCGGCGGAGTCAACGCGGTCAACCGCATGATCGAACTCGGCTTGCGCGGGGTCGAATTCATTGCGATCAACACGGATGCCCAGGCGCTCCTGATGAGCGACGCCGACGTCAAACTCGACGTCGGCCGCGAGCTCACTCGCGGCCTCGGTGCCGGCGCCGACCCCGAGGTGGGTCGCCGCGCCGCGGAAGACCATGCCGAAGAGATCGAAGAGGCCCTCGCCGGTGCCGACATGGTCTTCGTGACCGCGGGCGAAGGAGGCGGAACGGGAACCGGTGGCGCGCCCGTCGTCGCGCGCATCGCGAAGTCGATCGGCGCGCTCACGATCGGTGTCGTCACCAAGCCCTTCGCGTTCGAAGGAAAGCGGCGCGCGTCGCAAGCCGAAGTCGGCGTCGCGGCGCTCAAGAACGAGGTCGACACCCTCATCGTCGTGCCCAACGATCGCCTCCTCGAGATCAGCGACCGCGGCATCAGCATGCTCGAAGCCTTCACGACGGCCGACCAGGTGCTGCTCGCCGGCGTGCAGGGCATCACCGACCTCATCACGACACCGGGGCTCATCAACCTCGACTTCGCCGACGTCAAGAGCGTCATGCAGGGCGCGGGATCCGCGCTCATGGGCATCGGCGCGAGCCGCGGGGCCGACCGCGCGATCAAGGCCGCCGAACTCGCCGTCGCCTCCCCGTTGCTCGAGGCGTCGATCGACGGCGCCCACGGCGTTCTGCTGTCGATCCAGGGCGGCTCGAACCTCGGCATCTTCGAGATCAACGACGCCGCCCGGCTCGTGCAGGAAGCCGTGCACCCCGAGGCGAACATCATCTTCGGCGCGGTCATCGACGACACCCTCGGCGACGAGGTGCGCGTCACCGTCATCGCCGCCGGGTTCGACGGCGGAGAGCCCTCGACCTTCCACCCCGCGCCGGTTCGACGAGAGTCGTTCGTCGCCGCGGAGGTACCCGTCGCCGTCGGCGCGGGAGCGGCGGGTTCCGGCGACACGCAGGGCTGGGCTGCCGAGCCCGACGCCCCGCTGGGGGCGCCCCTCGATCGCGACTTCGACGACGACAGCGACCTCGACATCCCGGAGTTCCTCAAATAGAGCCGACACTCCCGCAGCGGCTCGCCGCGGTCGACGCTGCGATCGCCGACGCCGTGCGCGAGGCCGGTGCCGTGCCGCCGACCCGCATCGTCGTCACGAAGTTCCATCCGGCTTCACTCGTGCGCGAACTTGCCGACCTCGGCGTGCGCGACATCGGCGAGAACCGCCATCAGGAGGCCGTCGAGAAGGTGGCCGAGGTCGCCGATCCGCGCCTCGCCTGGCATTTCGTCGGGCAGTTGCAGAGTAACAAGGCCGCGGCGGTACGGCGCTACGCCGCGACCGTGCACTCCGTCGACCGGCCCTCGCTCGTCGCGGCCCTCGCGAACGACGATGGTTCCGAGCTGGGGGTGTTTCTCGAGATCGGCTTGAGCGCGCAGCCGGGGCGTGGGGGAATCGCGCCGCTCGAGGCCGAGCCGCTCGCCGAGCGCGTGCTCGCAGCTCCCGGCCTGCGCCTCCTCGGAGTCATGGGGGTCGCCCCGCTCGAGGAGGAGCCGCGGCGCGCGTTCGCGCGGCTCCGCGTGGTGTCCGATCGCGTCCGCGCTCTGGACCCCGGAGCCGCCGCGATCTCCGCCGGGATGTCGAGCGACTTTCGCGACGCGATCCTGGAAGGCGCGACACACCTGCGCATCGGCGCGGCAATCACGGGAAATCGACCGATCCCCGGTTAATGTCGAAACGGATGCCGCACCTCACGATCGCGGCACCGATCCTTCGGGAGGACGACATGGCGAATCCGCTGCGCAAGACGATGGTCTACCTGGGCCTGGCCGACGAGGACTACGACGACCACGCGCCGGCGGCCCCGGTCGCTCCGGTCACCTCGAGCGCGGGCCGTGCCCCCGTCACGCCGTTGCGGCGTCCGGTCGCGAGCACCAAGCACGCCGCGCCGGGCATGAACGAGATCCTCACGGTCAACCCGCGTCAGTACAAAGACGTGCAGTCGATCGCCGAGGCGTTCCGCGAAGGTGTTCCCGTCATCATGAACCTCTCGCAGATGCCCGAGCCCGATGCCCGGCGTCTCATCGACTTCGCGAGCGGGCTCGCGTCCGGCCTCTACGGCAAGATCGAACGGGTCACCAACAAGGTGTTCCTGCTCTCACCCGAGCACGTCGCCGTCAGCGGCGAAGCGGAAGAAGCCGAAACGAGTGTCGACGCGGGGTTCTTCGAGCACTGATCCGACGTAGTCGGCTGATCGGGCGGTCATCTGCTGATAGACCGCCGGTAAACCCTGGGTCGAGACCGCCGGGCGTTGTACGCTGGAACCCTCACCCGTTCACTGAGGGTGAGATGTCGACTTTCGTCATCAGGGCGCGGCCGGGAGGCCGCGGGAGTGATGGCGAGCAACGCGTAAGGTGAAAGACATGGCCTTGACTCCTGAAGATGTGGTCAACAAGCGGTTCAACCCGACGAAGTTCCGCGAGGGCTATGACCAGGACGAGGTCGACGACTTCCTCGACGAGGTCGTCGTCGAGCTGCGCCGGCTCAATCAAGAGAACGAGGAGTTGCGGCAGCGGCTCGTCGCGGGAGAATCCCGCCTTGCCGAGCTTCAGCGGGGCGCAGCGCAGCAGCCCGCCGCGCCGCAGCCCGTCGCGCAGCAGGCCGCCGCGCAGCAGAGTCCCCAGCAGGCCGTCTCCGCGCCGGCTCCGGTGACCGAGCAGCAGCCCGCCTACGCGCCGACCGGTTTCGATTCCAACGCGATGGACCCGGGCAACACCAACAACCTCCTGCAGCTCGCCCGTCGGCTCCACGAGGAGCACGTGCGTGAGGGGATGGAGAAGCGCGACGCCCTCATCGCTGAAGGCCACGCGGCCGCCGCACGCCTCGTCTCCGAGGCCGAGCAGGGCGCCCGCGAGCAGCTCGGAGCGCTCGAGCAGGAGAAGGGCGAGCTCGAGCAGCAGGTCGAGGAGTTGCGTCAGTTCGAACGCGACTACCGCACCAAGCTGAGGGGCTACATCGAAAGCCAGCTCCGCGAGCTCGAGACGTCGAATGCGCTCACCACGGGCCCCGCGCAGCCCGCCGTCGCGGCAGCTCCGCAGCAGTACGCGCCGGCCACTCCGGCGGGCTACACGCCGCCGCAGCCCGAGTACTCTCCCGCACCGGCTTACGGAGCCCCGCAGCCCACCGAGTACCCGGGTTTTGGTTCGAGCAACTGACCCGATAGCGCCGGACGCCGCACCGCCGAAGCGGCAGGTGAGTCCCCGCGCGCTCGGGTTGCTCGCGGGTGTCGCGCTCGTCCTGTACGGATCCGACCAGATCGCCAAGTACCTCATCACGACGCGACTGGAACTCGGCGAGACCGTAGCGGTACTGGGGGACGCGCTGCAGTTCCACTACGTCACGAACTCGGGGGCGGCCTTCTCGTTCGCGACGGGGTACACCTGGATCTTGTCGGTCGTGGCCATCGGAGCCATCGTCTTCATCATCTGGTTCGCCCCCCGCATCCGCTCGCTCGGCTGGGCGACGATGTTCGGACTCGTGCTCGGCGGCGCGTTCGGAAACGTCACCGACCGGCTGACCCGGCCCCCCGGGTTCGGCGTCGGGCACGTCGTCGACTTCATCCAGGTGTGGGGCTTCCCCGCGATCTTCAACATCGCCGACATCGCGATCGTGTCGGCGATGGGGCTCTTTCTGCTGCTGTCCCTTCGCAACATCGGTCTCGACGGAGTGCGACGCGCCGACGAGGCCGACTCGCCTCCGGTCGCACAGAAGCCCCCGACGGCTCCGTGATGGAGCAGCGCAGCCTGCCCGTTCCCGACGGGCTCGCGGGCGAGCGCGCCGACGCCGGCCTGGCGAAACTGTTCGGCTTCTCCCGCAGCTTCGCCGCCGAGGTTCTCGAAGCCGGAGGCGTGCGGCTCGACGGCATCCTGCTCGGCAAGTCCGACCGGCTGCGTGCCGACGGCTGGCTCGAGGTCGAGTGGGCGCCCAAGGAGGCGCCGCGCGTCATCCCGCAGCTCGTGCCGGGGTTCCGCATCGTGCACGACGACGACGACCTCGTCGTGATCGACAAGCCCGTCGGCATCGTCGCGCATCCCGCCCCGGGATGGAGCGGACCGACGGTGCTCGGGGCACTCGCCGCCGCGGGCTACCGCATCTCGACCTCGGGGTCGAACGAGCGCCAGGGGATCGTGCATCGTCTCGATGTCGGCACGAGCGGCCTCATGGTCGTCGCGAAGTCCGAGGCGGCGTACACCGAACTGAAGCGGCTGTTCCACGATCGCGAGGTCGACAAGATCTACCACGCCGTCGTGCAGGGGCATCCCGATCCGCTCGCCGGCACGATCGACGCCCCGATCGGACGCCACTCGAGCAACGACTGGAAGTTCGCGATCCGCGTCGAGGGCAAGCACGCCGTCACGCACTACGAGACGATCGAAGCGATGCGCGCCGCGAGCCTGCTCGAGGTCACCCTCGAGACCGGCCGCACGCACCAGATCCGCGTGCACTTGGCCGCGCAACGGCATCCGTGCGTCGGCGACACGCTGTACGGGGCCGACAAGGGGCTGACCGAACGACTCGGCCTCACGCGGCAGTGGCTGCACGCGCACAAGCTCGGATTCCGGCACCCGGCGACCGGCGAGTACGTGGTGTTCGAGTCGCCCTACCCCGACGATCTCCAACACGCTCTCGACGTGCTGCGCGCCGACTGACCCTCGACACGCCACACGAGCCCGCGAGGGTCCGACCTAGCGCTTATCCTGGGGGTCGACCCCGGAGAGTTCGTGACCGATTCATTCGTGCATCTGCACGTCCACAGCGAGTACTCGATGCTGGACGGAGCGGCGCGAGTCGGTGAACTCATGGCGGCCGTTGCCGAGCAGGGGATGCCGGCGATCGCGGTCACCGACCACGGCAACAACTTCGGTGCCTACGACTTCTACAAGCAGGCGAACGCCGTCGGAGTGAAGCCGATCATCGGCACCGAGGCCTACCTCACGCCCGGCACCCACCGCACCGACAAGACGCGGGTGCGCTGGGGCGACGGCGGCCAGGACGACGTCTCGGGCTCCGGTGCCTACACCCACATCACGCTGCTCGCTGAGACTACGGAGGGCATGCACAACCTGTTCCGGATGTCGTCGCTCGCCTCGATCGAGGGCTACTACTTCCAGCCGCGCATGGATCGCGACCTGCTGAGCACGTACGGCAAGGGCCTCCTGGCGACGACGGGATGCCCGTCGGGCGAAGTGCAGACCCGGTTGCGTCTCGGTCAGTACGACGAGGCCGTCGCGGCGGCCGCGGAGTTCCGCGACATCTTCGGCAAAGACAACTACTTCGTCGAGATCATGGATCACGGGCTGCAGATCGAGCGTCGCACCCAGTCCGACCTCATCCGTCTCGCCGGGGAGCTGAAGCTACCCCTCGTCGCGACCAATGATCTCCATTACACGCATGCCGCGGACGCGCACGCGCAGGAGATTCTGCTGTGCATCCAATCCGGCTCGACGATGGACGACCCGAACCGGTTCAAGTTCGACGGCCAGGAGTACTACCTGAAGTCGGCCGCCGAGATGCGGCAGCTGTTCCGCGACTACCCCGAGGCGTGCGACAACACGCTGCTGATCGCGGAGCGCACTCACGTCGAGTTCGAAAAGCGCGACCTCATGCCCCGATTCCCGGTGCCCGAGGGCGAGACCGAGGCGTCGTGGTTCGAGAAGGAGGTCGAGCGCGGGCTCCACGTGCGATTCCCGGGCGGCGTGAGCGACGAGCACCATCGGCAGGCCGCCTACGAGGTCGACGTCATCAAGCAGATGGGCTTCCCGGGCTACTTCCTCGTCGTCGCCGACTTCATCGCCTGGGCGAAGGCGCAAGGCATCCGCGTCGGGCCGGGCCGGGGTTCGGCGGCCGGCTCGCTCGTGTCGTATGCGATGGGCATCACCGAACTCGACCCGCAGCGCTACGGGTTGATCTTCGAGCGGTTCCTCAACCCGGAGCGCGTCTCGATGCCCGACGTCGACGTCGACTTCGACGACCGCCGCCGCCCCGAGGTCATCCGCTACGTCACCGAGAAGTACGGCGACGACCGTGTCGCCCAGATCGTCACCTACGGCACCATCAAGGCGAAGCAGGCGATGAAGGATTCGGCCCGCGTGCTCGGGATGCCGTTCAGCGTCGGCGAGAAGCTCACGAAGGCCTTCCCGGCGCCGGTGCTCGGAAAGGAGATGACGCTCACGGATGTCGTGACCACGACGAGTGAGCGCTACAAGGAGGCGGGCGACCTCCGCGCGCTGCTGGAGACCGACGCCGAGGCGGCCCAGGTGTTCGAGACCGCGCGCGGCATCGAGAACCTCAAGCGGCAGTGGGGCGTGCACGCCGCGGGTGTCATCATGTCGGCCGAACCGCTCATCGACATCGTGCCGCTCATGAAACGACAAGACGACGGCGCGATCATCACGCAGTTCGATCAGCCACCGCTGGAAGATCTCGGCCTGCTGAAGATGGACTTCCTCGGCCTGCGCAACCTCACCGTCATCCAAGACGCGCTCAACGCGATCGAACGCAACACGGGAAGCGCTCTCGAGATCGAAGGGCTCGATCTCGACGCCGATCCCGCGACCTACGAGTTGCTCTCGCGCGGTGACACCCTCGGGGTGTTCCAGCTCGACGGAGCACCCATGCGGGCGCTGCTCAAGCAGCTCAAACCCACCAACTTCGAAGACATCTCCGCCGTCATCGCCCTCTACCGTCCCGGTCCGATGGGCATGAACTCGCACACCAACTACGCCCTCCGCAAGAACGGGTTGCAGCGATCAGAGCCGATCCACCCCGAACTCGCCGATCCGCTGCGCGAGATCCTCGACACCACCTTCGGCCTCATCGTGTACCAGGAACAGGTCATGGCCGTGGCGCAGAAAGTCGCGGGGTTCACCCTCGGCCAAGCCGACGTGCTGCGCCGCGCGATGGGAAAGAAGAAGAAGTCCGAACTCGACAAGCTGTTCGCGGAGTTCGAGTCGGGGATGACCGGCAACGGCTACTCGAAACAAGCGGTGCAGGTGTTGTGGGACACCCTGATGCCGTTCGCCGACTACGCCTTCAACAAGGCTCACTCGGCGGGCTACGGCGTGCTGGCGTATTGGACCGCCTACCTCAAGGCGAATCACCCCGCCGAGTACATGGCCGCCCTGCTCACGAGTGTCGGCGACGCGAAAGACAAGCTCGGGCTCTACCTCAACGAGTGCCGACGCATGGGAATCCGCGTGCTACCGCCCGACGTGAACGAGTCGGCGGGGGACTTCACCGCGGTTCCCAACGCCTCCGCGGAGGACAAGCGCGGAGCCGGCGACATCCGATTCGGCCTCGGCGCGGTGCGCAACGTGGGTTACGGCGTCGTCGAGCACATCCGGGCGGCGCGCGACAAGGAGGGCCGCTTCGTCGCCTTCCACGACTTCCTGCGCAAGGTGCCGATTCCCGTCGCCAACAAGCGCACCGTCGAGTCGCTCGTCAAGGCGGGCGCGTTCGACTCTCTTGGCAACACGCGACGCTCGCTCATCGAGATCCACGAGGGCGCTGTCGAGCGAGCAGTGAGCGACAAACGCAACGAGGCCAACGGTCAAGTGGGCTTCGACTTCGAGGCGCTGTGGGACGAGCCGGAGCACGCGACCGAGTCGGTGCCCGACCGTCCGGAGTGGAGCAAGCGCGACAAGCTCGCCTTCGAACGCGAGATGCTCGGTCTCTACGTGAGCGACCACCCCCTCTCCGGACTGGAACAGGCTCTCGCGAAACACGCGACGATCTCGATCGGCGAACTCATCGGGGGCGACGCCATCGGCGACGGGGAGCAGGTCACTGTCGCTGGCCTGCTGACGAACGTGCAGCACCGCACGGCGCGCAACTCCGGCAATCAGTACGGCATGGTGACGATCGAAGACTTCGGCGGCGAAGTCACGGTGCTGTTCATGGGCAAGACCTATCAGGAGTTCGCGCCCTCCCTGCAGAACGACTCGATCGTCGTGATCAAGGGCCGGGTCGCGACGCGCGACGACGGCCTCAACCTGCATGCCGTGAGCCTGTTCGTGCCCGACACGGGGGCGTCGCTCGGCGCCGGTCCGCTCGTGATCTCCGTGCCGGAGCACCGAGCCACGACCGATGTGGTGTCGGCACTCAACGACGTGCTCATCCGCCACCGCGGCGATAACGAGGTGCGCTTGCGGCTCGTTCGCGGCGAGACCGCGCGCATGTTCGAGGTGCCGTTCCCGGTCACCGTGACCGCCGACCTGTACGGCGAACTGAAGTCGTTGCTCGGGCCGAACTGCGTCATGTGAGCCGTAACGGCTGGCCGGCTACGACGTGATCGGGGATCCCGGGGTCATGTAGCTGCGCTCGTGATAGAGCAACGCCTCGTCGGGTTCGCCGAGTCCGCCGTCTTCGATCTGCACGATGACGACCGCGTTGTCGGCGACCGGCACACGTTCGACGATGCGGCCGAGCATCCAGGCGGGAACGTCTTTCAGGAGAGGCAGCTCGTGCGGCCCCGGCGCCCAGTGGTCGCCGGCGAATCGTTCCTCACGCGACCCCGAGAGGCGATCGGCGAGGGATCGATTGCGCGCACCGAGCAGATGGATGAGAACGTGCGTCGTGCCCTCGACGGCCGGCCAGGCGCTCGAGACGCGCGCCATGTTGAAGGTCGCGAGCGGCGGCACCGCGGCGAGCGAGGCGAGCGAGGTCGCGGTGAACCCGACGGGAGCGCCGTCGGGTGTGCGTCCGGTCACCGCCGCGACACCCGCGGCGTGCCGCCGGAAGGCCAGCTTGAAGGCGGAGAGGTCATCGACGATGTGCGGTTCCACACGACCAGTCAACCGCGTCCCCGTGGCCGGCATTCCAGCGATGGGTACGCCCGTACCATGGAAGGGTCATGATCCCCACGATCGATCTCCGTGGCCGGCGTCCCACTCCCGGCGAACTGCGGCAACTCGTGCACCGCGCCGAGGTGGACGTATCGGCGGCGATTCCGGTCGCCGCGGAACTCGTCCGCGACGTGCGCGACCGGGGAGTCGTGGCTCTCGACGACCAGGCCGACCGCTTCGACGGCGGTCGCGCGGATCCGATCCGCGTCGACCCGGCATCGATCACCGCCGCCGCCGCCCGACTGCCCCGGGCGATCCGGGCTGCCCTCGACGAGATCATCGAGCGGGAGCGAGCAGCCAGCCGGGCCCAAGTGCCGGCACCCGCCGTCACCACCGTCGCGCCGGGCGCGCAGATCACCCAGCGCTGGCAACCCGTCGATCGTGTCGGGCTCTACATCCCCGGGGGCAAAGCCGTCTATCCGTCGAGCGTCGTCATGAACGTCGTCCCCGCCCAGGTGGCGGGAGTGGGGTCGATCGCCCTCGCGTCCCCTCCCCAGCGCGACGCCGAACACGGCATCCACCCGCTCATCCTCGGTGCTGCGGGCGTGCTCGGCGTCGACGAGGTCTACGCGATGGGCGGGGCCGGCGCGATCGGCGCGCTCGCCTACGGAATCCCCTCGCTCGCCCTCGATCCCGTCGACGTCGTGGCCGGGCCAGGAAACGTCTACGTCGCCGCCGCGAAGCGCGTCGTGCAAGGAGACGTCGGCATCGACGCCGAAGCCGGTCCGAGCGAAGTGCTCGTGATCGCCGACGCCGACGCCGACGCGGTCGTCGTGGCCGCCGACCTCATCAGCCAGGCCGAGCACGACGAATCGGCCGCGGCAGTGCTCGTGACCGACTCCGCGGAGCTCGCCGACGCCGTGCGGGCGGAACTGGAGCGCCAGGTCGCGCAGACGGCGGCCCGGGAGCGCGTTCAGATCGCCCTCGCCGGACCACAGTCGGCGATCATCCTCGTCGACGATCTCGCGACCGCGGCGCTCGTCAGCGACGCCTACGCCCCCGAGCACCTCGAAATTCAGACCGCCGACCCGGGAGCCGTTCTCGATCGCATCTCGCACGCGGGGGCGATCTTCCTCGGGCGGCACTCGCCGGTGAGTCTCGGCGACTACCTCGCCGGATCGAATCACATCCTGCCGACCGGAGGCACCGCGCGCTTCGCCTCCGGGATCTCGGCGGTCACCTTCCTGCGACCGCAACAGGTCGTGAGCTACGACGCGGAGGCGCTCCGCAGTGTCGCCCCGCACATCCGTGCCATGAGCGACGCCGAACACCTCCCCGCGCACGGCGACGCGGTCGACGCGCGCTTCCGCAACACGCCGTAACCGACGGCCGAGACGGCCGTCGGCGCTCCAGCGCGCCGTATCCTGATCGCACCATGTTCTGTCCGTTCTGTCGCCACCCGGATAGCCGGGTCGTGGACTCGCGCACGAGCGACGACGGACTCGCGATCCGGCGACGCCGGCAATGCCCGGAGTGCGGGCGTCGCTTCTCGACGACCGAGACCGCGAGCCTCTCGGTCATCAAGCGCTCGGGCATCGTCGAGCCGTTCAGTCGCGAGAAGATCGTCGCGGGGGTGCGGAAAGCATGCCAGGGCCGCCCCGTGGGGGACGCCGACCTCGCACTGCTCGCCCAACGGGTCGAGGAGAGCATTCGGGCGACGGGGGTCTCCCAGATCGACGCGAACGACATCGGGCTGTCGATCCTGCCGCCGTTGCGCGAGCTCGACGAGGTCGCCTACTTGCGTTTCGCGAGCGTCTACCAGGGGTTCGACTCGCTCGATGACTTCGAATCGGCGATCGCCCTGCTCCGCGTGGAAAACGCCAGCACCGGGGAAACCTCGGCGGTCGAGTAGCACGCTGGAGCACTAGGGCGAAGGCCATTTCTTGCCTTGCCGCAGGCTCGGTTACGACTTCGCCAGCGCGGGGGCCGTCCCAGCCCGAGGGTCACGATAGGTTGTTGTCGATGTACGCCCTCCTGTTCCGGCTCGTGCTCCGCCGGATGGATCCCGAGCGCGCACATCACCTGGCATTCCGCGTCATCCGCCTCCTCCCGGGGTTCCTGCGCGGTCTCAGCCGGCCGCATCCGTCGCTCGCCGTCGAGGCGCTGGGCCTGCGCTTCCCCTCGCCATTCGGGCTCGCCGCGGGCTTCGACAAGGAGGCCGCCGGCATCCGCGGCCTGGGGGTTCTCGGTTTCGGTCACGTCGAGGTCGGAACGATCACCGCCGTGCCCCAGCCGGGCAACCCGAAGCCGCGCCTGTTCCGGCTCGTCGCCGATCGCGCGGTGATCAACCGGATGGGATTCAACAACGCGGGTGCCGAGTCGGCCGCCCGTCGGCTCGAGAGCGAGCGTCGCCGTCGCCACCGCCCCGTCATCGGCGTCAACATCGGCAAATCGCGCGTCGTCGCGGTCGAGGACGCGCTCGAGGACTACCTGACGTCGACCCGCCTGCTCGCGCCGCTCGCCGACTACCTCGTCGTCAACGTCAGTTCACCGAACACGCCGGGCCTGCGCGGCCTGCAAGAACTCGACCGCCTCGCGCCCCTGCTCGAAGCGGTGCGGGATGCCGCCGCCGGCGTCCCCGTTCTGGTCAAGATCGCCCCCGATCTCACCGACGAGCAGGTGCTGCGCATCGCCGCCCTCAGCGTCGAGCTCGGACTGCCGGGACTGGTCGCGACGAACACGACGATCTCGCGCGACGGCTTGCGGTCCGACAATTCCGATGTCGCTGCGGCGGGGGAGGGGGGCCTGTCGGGTGCCCCGCTCGCGGCACGGTCGCTCGAGGTGCTGCGGCTCGTGCGCGATGCCGTGCCCGCTGGATTCGTCATCATCTCGGTCGGCGGTGTCGAAACTGCCGACGACGTCGCCGAGCGTCTTGCCGCGGGCGCGACGCTCGTGCAGGGTTATACGGCGTTCCTCTACGAGGGCCCGTTCTGGGCGCGGCGGATCAACAGGGGGCTTCGGCTCGCGTCTCGCTCGACGTAGCTCAATACTCCAGCGCGCTACGCGGGGTACTCGCCGCGCTTGACCTGCGGTTTCGGCAGGCGCAGGAATCGCATCTGGATGGCGCGCATCGCCGCGTACCAGCGCACGCGCTCGACCTTGTCCTTGCCGAACTTCGCCGCGAGTCGCCGGGTGACCTGGAAGCCAAGAACGACGGTGTCGGCGACGACGAAGAGCACGACCACCCAGAAGCCGAGGAACGCGTAGTCGGCGATCTGCGGCACCAACCATGTGAGGATAACGAGCACGAGCACCGGCATGAGGATCTCGCCGACGCTGAAACGGGCATCGACGAAGTCCCGAACGAAGCGCTTCTGCGGGCCCTTGTCGCGCATCGGGAGGTAGCGCTCGTCGCCCCGCGCCATTCCCACGCGAGCCTTCTCACGCTCGGCCGTCTGCGCCTGACGGTTCTGCTGTGCGGCGAGCTTGCGGTCCTTCGGCACGAGCGGGCGACGCTGTGCGGCCTCCCGCTCCTTGCGCGTGGGGGTGCGGTGCCCCTTGCCTGCGGGAGTCGGTTCCGGCTCGACGTCGGAGGGGGCGGGCGTCTTGGGGGTCTTGGCCACGACTTAAGATTACGGGATGCCCGCATCCTCACCGTTTACGCCGCTGGCCGACGAGCTCCGGGATGCGGTCGCTGCCGGGTTCCCGCGCGCCGTCGCCGACCTCTCGCGACTCGTCCGCATCCCCTCGGTCTCGTGGGAGGGCTTCGACCCCGAACAGGTGCAAGCGAGTGCCGACGCCGTCAGGGCGCTCGCCTCGGATACCGCGGTGTTCGATCGGGTCGACATCGTGCAGGTGCCGATCGGTGATGGCGGCGAGCTCGGCCGGCCCGCGGTCATCGCGACGCGTGCCGCGCGCAACGGTCGCCCGACGATCCTGCTCTACGCCCACCACGACGTCCAGCCGCCGGGGGAGAGCGAGCACTGGGATTCCGCGGCCTTCGAGCCGACGCTGCGCGGCGACCGGCTGTACGGCCGGGGGACGGCCGACGACAAGGCAGGGGTGGTCACCCACATCGCCGCGATCCGGTCGCTCGTGGCCGTCGCGGGAGACGACCTGGATGTCGGCCTCGTCCTGTTCGTCGAAGGGGAGGAGGAGTTCGGGTCGCGGTCGCTGCCGGAGATCCTGCGCCGCTACCGGGAACGCCTCGGATCGGACGTGATCGTCGTCGCCGACTCGGGCAACTGGGATCTCGATACCCCGGCCCTCACCGTCGCCCTCCGTGGCGCGGTCGCCTTCAATCTGCGGGTCACGACCCTCGCGCACGCGTCGCACTCCGGGATGATGGGCGGCGCCGTGCCCGACGCTCCGATGGCCGCGATCGAGCTGCTCGCGACGCTCTGGAAGAAAGACGGGTCGGTGGCCGTCGACGGGCTCACGAGCCACGACGAGCAGACGCCCGAGTACGACGAGGCGACCCTGCGCGCGGAGTCGGGCCTGCTCGACGGCGTGGCCCCGATCGGGCGGGGCGACATCCTCTCGCGGCTCTGGTATCAGCCGTCGATCACGGTGACCGGAATGGATATCCCCAACATCCGCAACGCCTCCAACACCCTCGTGCCCAGCGTGCGGGTGCGAATCAGCGCGCGTGTGGCACCCGGCCAGACGGCACGGGAGGCCTTCGAGGCGATCGAAGTCCACCTGTCGCGGCACGTGCCCTTCGGCGCCGAGATCTCGATCGAAGATCTCGACCTCGGCAATCCGTTCCTCGTCGATTCGAGCGGATGGGCGGCGGCGGATGCCCTCGAGACGATGGCGGAGGCGTGGGGCTCCGACGCCGTCGAGGTCGGAGCCGGTGGGTCGATCCCGTTCATCGCCGACCTCGTCGAGATGTTTCCGTCGGCGCAGATCCTCATCACCGGCGTCGAAGATCCCGACTCGCGGGCGCACAGCCCGAACGAGTCGCTGCATCTGCCGACTCTGCAGCGCGCGATCCTCGCCGAAGCACTCTTGCTGTCACGGTTGAACCGACGTTCCAGCGATTGATCGGTTCACTCGCTTACACTCGATCACATGACTGACACCGCCCTGACCACGCCTGACCTGGCCACGACCGACGTCTCCACGCACGGCGTGAAACTCACCGACACGGCGGCGACGAAGGTCAAGAACTTGCTCGATCAGGAGGGCCGCGACGATCTGCGGTTGCGCGTCGCCGTGCAGCCCGGCGGGTGCAGCGGCCTCATCTACCAGCTGTACTTCGACGAGCGCTTGCTCGAGGGTGACGTGACCGTCGACTTCGACGGCGTCGAGGTCGTCGTCGACAAGATGAGCGTGCCGTACCTCGACGGCGCCGCGATCGACTTCGAGGACACGATCCAGAAGCAGGGCTTCACGATCGACAACCCCAACGCGGCGGGGTCCTGCGCCTGCGGCGATTCGTTCCACTGAGCTAGTTCCGCGCGCCGCCGCTCCTGC
>CBFGZU010000035.1:0-18462 GCA_965653335.1 uncultured Pseudolysinimonas sp. | reverse complement strand
ACGAGCGCCGACTACGTCATGGTGCACAGCCACGGCGGCTACACGACCAACGTCGCGCTCGACGATCTGCTCGACGGCAAAGCCTGGATCGCGACGGAAGCCGAAGGCGAGCCGCTCGAACCCGAGCACGGCGGCCCGGCGCGGCTGCTCGTGCCCGCGCTGTACTTCTGGAAGAGCGCGAAGTGGGTACGCGGCCTCGTGATGATGGATGACGACGAGCCCGGGTTCTGGGAACAGAACGGGTACCACATGCACGGCGACCCCTGGACCGAAGAGCGCTATTGGTAGCAGGCGGAGCGGTGAGGCGGCAGTGGTGACTCGCATCCGGCCGCAGTGGCTGGTCGGCACCGTCACCGAGGTTCTGCCCGAGACCCCCACGGCTCGCCGCATCGTGCTCGACGTTCCCGGCTGGCCGGGCAACGACGCCGGGTCGCACCTCGACATCCGGCTCACCGCGCCCGACGGGTATCAGGCGAGCCGCTCGTACTCGATCGCGTCTTCAGGGGCGTCGCCGCGTGTGGTGCTCGCGGTCGACGACATCCCGACCGGGGAGGTGTCGCCGTTCCTCACCCGCGAGTTGCGCGTCGGTGACCGGCTCGAGGTGCACGGCCCGCTCGGGGCGTACTTCGTGTGGCGCCCGGCCGGCTTCGGGTCGACGACCGGCCCCGTGCAGCTCATCGGCGGAGGTTCGGGGATCGTGCCGCTGTACGCGATCGCCCGCGCGGCCGCCGACGCGGGGCGGATGGGCGACTTCCGGTTGCTGTCGAGCGTGCGCAGTCCCGGTGATCAGTTCTTCGACACCGAATTGGATGCCCTCGCCGCGTCGGGCCTGCGGATCGACCGGGTCTACACCCGTGAGATCCCCGAGGGGTGGCCGCTGCCGCCCGCGCGCCTCACCCGCGAGACGCTCGCTCTCGTCATCCCGGATGCGGCGACGATCGAACGCTCCTACGTGTGCGGCCCGACCCCCTTCGTCGAGGCGGTCGCCGGGTGGCTCATCGAACTCGGCCACACCCCCGGCACCATCCGAACCGAGCGTTTCGGTGGCTAACGCAACCGCTGGTTGGGTCAGCCGGCCTTCTTCTTCGCGGGCGCCTTCTTCTTCTTGGGAGCTGTGTCGACATCCGACCGCTTCGACTCCACCGAGCGACGCAGGGCCTCCATGAGGTCGAGCACTTCGCCGCCGCCCTCGGTCTCGCGGCCGAAGGTCGCCTCGGTGTCGAGCGCGTCGCCCTGTTCGAGTTTCGCCTCGATGAGGGTCTTCAGCTGCTCCTGGTAGTCGTCGGTGAACTTCTCGGGGGTGAAGTCGCTCGCGAACGAGTCGACGAGCTGCCGGCCCATCTTGAGTTCATCGGCCGAGATGCGCGGGGTTTCGTCGAGTTCGGGGAACCGGGCTTCGCGCACCTCGTCCTCCCACAGCAGGGTCTGTAGCACGAGCACGTCGTCGCGCACTCGCAGCGCGGCGAGACGGGTCTTCTGCCGCAGCGCGAACTGCACGATCGCGGTGCGGTCGCTGTCTTCGAGGGTGCGCCGCAGCAGCACGTAGGCCTTGTTCGACTTCGAATCGGGGGCGAGGTAGTAGGCCTTCTCGAACATGATCGGGTCGATCTGGTCGTTCGGCACGAACTCGACGACGTCGATGTCTTTGCTGCGCTCGACGGGCAGCGCGGCGATGTCGTCATCGGTGAGGATGACGGTCTCTTCACCGTCGACGTAGGCCTTGGCGATGTGCTCGTAGTCGACGACCTTGCCGCAGATCTCGCACTTGCGCTGATAGCGGATGCGGCCGCCGTCTTCGTCGTGTACCTGGTGCAGCGAGACGTCGTGGTCTTCCGTCGCCGAGTACAACTTCACGGGCACGTTGACGAGCCCGAAGCTGAGCGAGCCTTTCCAGATGGAGCGCATCTGCCCATTCTCGCCCCCGATGAGTAGCTTGGGAAAGGTGGTTGCCAGAGCACGAGGGAAAGGCACGGGCCCAGGCGGCGCCGGGCAGATCGTCTCCGTCGGCGGCCACCGCCTGAAGCTGACGAACCTCGACAAGGTGCTCTACCCCGAGACCGGCACGACGAAGGCCGAGGTGCTCGACTACTACACGCGTATCGCGGATGTGCTCATCCCGCACGCCCGCAACCGGCCGACGACCCGCAAACGCTGGGTCGAAGGCGTCGGCACCACCGCGAAACCCGGCACGGTGTTCTTCGAGAAGAACTTGCCCGACTCGGCGCCGTCGTGGATCTCGCGGCGCGACATCCAGCATTCCGATCATGTCAACACCTATCCGCTCGTCAACGACCTCGCGACACTGGCTTGGATGGCACAGCAAGCGGCGCTGGAACTGCACGTTCCGCAGTGGCGGTTCGGCAAGGGTGGCGCGCGGCAGAATCCGGACCGGATGGTGCTCGACCTCGACCCCGGCGAGGGAGCGGGGCTCGCGGAGTGCGTCGAGGTCGCGAAGCTGGTACGCGACATTCTGACCGGGATGGGGCTGGAAGCCTTTCCGGTGACGAGCGGATCGAAGGGCATCCACCTCTATGCGCCACTCGACGGCGAGCAGACGAGCGATCAGGTCTCACTCGTGGCGCACGAACTCGCCCGGGCGCTCGAGGCGGATCACCCCGACCTCGTCGTGAGCGACATGAAGAAGACGCTGCGGTCGGGCAAGGTGCTGCTCGACTGGAGCCAGAACAACGGCAACAAGACGACGATCGTGCCGTACTCGCTAAGGGGACGGATGCGCCCTTTCGTCGCCGCCCCCCGCACCTGGCGCGAACTGCTCTCCCCGGGGCTCCGGCAGCTCGAGATGCACGAGGTGCTCGAGCGGGTGCTGCTGGGAAAAGGTGCCGCGAAGGGCGATCCGGCGGCCGAGCTCGAACGGGAGATCTGGCACTCCTCGGAGGCCGAGGAGAAGCTCGCCGTCTACCGGTCGATGCGCGACGGTGCGAAGACTCCCGAGCCGATGGGTGGGGAAGCGAAAGGCGCAGCGGTGCAGGGGGCCGGCAATTCGTTCGTCATCCAGGAGCATCACGCGACGGCGCTGCACTACGATTTCCGGCTCGAACGCGACGGGGTGCTCGTCTCGTGGGCGGTGCCGAAGGGGGTGCCCACCGAGGTCGGCAAGAACCACCTCGCCGTGCACACCGAGGATCACCCGCTCGAGTACGGCCAGTTCGAGGGCGAGATCCCGAAGGGCGAGTACGGCGCGGGCAAGGTGACGATCTGGGATCGCGGCTCGTACGACCTCGAGAAGTGGCGCGACGACGAGGTGATCTTCACGATCCACGGTGAGAAGCACGGATCACACCGGCTCGCGCTCATCCAGACCGACAAAGTGCCCGGCGGCAAGAACTGGCTGCTGCACCTCATGAAAGACCAGCAGCCCGTCGACTGGGACGACCCCGAAAGCGTCGCGGCGTCGAAAGCACGGTCTGGGTCGTGGAAACGCGTCGGCGCCGAGCCGCGACGGGGGCTGAAACGCGGCAAGTCCGTCGTCGGCGGGCGCACCAACGCGACGGGCACGGTGCATCCGATGCTCGCCACCCTCGCCGAACTCGACAGCTTCGACCGGGGCGACGACTGGGTGTTCGAGATGAAGTGGGACGGCTACCGTGCGATCGCGACGGTGCGCGACGGCATGGTGGAACTGCGGTCGCGGAACGGCCTCGACTTCACGCCCACCTATCCCGAACTGCAGCAGCTGGCGGATGCCGTGACGGGCGACGTCGTGCTCGACGGGGAGATCGTCGCGCTCGACGCGTCGGGGCGACCGTCGTTCGGGCTGCTGCAGACCCGATCGGGCATCACCTCGCCGCGCGACGTCGAGCGGGCACGAAAGGCACAAGGGGTCGAGTTCTTCGCCTTCGACATCCTCGAGCGCGACGGCCGTTCGCTCGTGACGAGCTCCTACACCGACCGCCGCGCCGAGCTGCGCGACGCAGTGCGGGATGTCGGCACGCGCGGAAACGCCGGCGCTGTGCGGGTTCCCCCGGATGCCGGCACCGACCTCGACGACGCCATCGCGACGAGCCGGAAACTGCGGCTCGAAGGGGTCATCGCGAAGCGCGCGGACTCCCCCTACCGGTTGGGCCGTCGTTCGCGCGACTGGCTGAAGATCAAGCACACCCTCACGCAGGACGTCGTGGTCGCGGGCTGGCGCCCGGGCAATGGCGCACGTGCCGACACCGTCGGGTCGCTGCTCGTCGGCATCCCCGGCGACGACGGATTGGCGTACGTCGGCCGGGTCGGCAGCGGGTTCAGCGACCGGGATCTCACCGATCTGCGCGCCCGCCTCGATCGGATCGCCCGCGAGACGAGTCCCCTCGTCGGCGTGCCCCCCGTCGACGCGAAGGACGCCCGCTGGGTGACCCCGAAACTCGTCGGCGAGGTCGAGTACGCCGAGGTGACATCCGACGGCCGGCTGCGGGCGCCGACCTGGCGGGGCTGGCGGCCCGACAAGAGCCCCGAAGAAATCACCTGGGAGGTGCCCGATGGATCGTGATCCCGACAGCATGGAGTACGAGCCGAATCCGGAGGATGAACGGATCGAACCGCTCGTGACCGACGACGAACTGACGTCCCCACCGCCGACCCTCGATCCGGACGAACGGATCGAAGAGGTCGCCGATGAGGACGACGTTCTGCTCGACGACGATCGCCCGGCTTAGGCGGCAGAGCCCTTCACGACCGGGTACCGCAGGTGCAGGGCCCGGTGACCCGGCACGACGTCGGGATCCTCGAGCCGCACGTGGCGGCCGAGGTCGTCGAAGTAGCGCTTTCCCGTACCGAACAGCACCGGCGCGATACTGACCCAGACGGCGTCGACGAGGTCGAGCGCGAGCGCCTGCTGGGCGATCGTCGGGCTCGAAATGCAGACGGACTTGTCACCGGCGATCTCGCGGGCGACCGCGACGGCCGTCTCCACGTCACCGACGAACCGGGTGCGCGGCCAGCGGTCGGCATCCTTCGGCGGTTCGTGGGTGACCACGACGACGGGCGCTCCGATCGGATGCCGGTCGTCCCAGCCGTTCGTGATGTCGAACAGGTGGCGCCCGGCGATCAACGCACCGGTCTGCGCGACGATGCCGCTCAGCACCCGCGCGCTCTCGGCATCCACCCGCAGCTCGACGTCCGGGTTGTCGCTCGGCACCGTGACGTCGCCGATGGAGTACCACTCGAAGATCTCCTGCGGATTGTCGTCGAGGTTCGCGACGAAGCCGTCGAGCGACATCGTCATGTGACTGATGACGGCATCCATGATCAGGCTTCCGCGGCCAGCAGTGCGTCGAGTCGCTCGTAGCCCTCGACGACGCCGCGCTCCATGCCGGCCGCGATGATGCCGTCGCGGGCCTCGACGGAGTTGAACGTCGACCAGCCGCGCACGCGCGAACGGCCGTCGCCCAGGTCTTCGAAGTACGCCGTCTCGAGGCTGACCTGGCCGGGCGCACCAACGAACTCGAACGTCTGGGTGATGTGGTCGTTAGGGACGGCCTCGTGCACGACGCCGCGGAAGCCGTACTCCTCGCCGGGGTTCGCCGGGTCACGGTGCACGTAGGCGTAGCGGCCGCCGGTGGTGAGATCCCACTCGGTGATCGCCATCTCGTAGCCGTGCGGGCCGAGCCACTGCGACGCGAGGTCGGGCTCGACGTAGGCGCGATAGACGGCCTCGACCGGCGCGTCGAATTCGCGGATCATCTCGATGAACGGCACGGCCTCGGGGGCGGTGATCTTGGTAGGGCGCGGGTTCGTGGGATGCGTCGTGGTGCTCATGATGCCTGCTCCTTGTTCTCAATAGAGGATTTCTGAGGGACGAGGTCCTCGTCGGCGGAGGACTCCGCGGTGGTGGCCGCCAGCAGTGCGTCGAGTCGCCGGTTGGCGCTCTCCACGTTGAGGCGGTAGCGGTCGATCCAGGAGGTCAGCCGCTCGAGGGCGGCTGCGTCGAGGTGGGCGGGGCGGCGCTGCGCGTCGCGCGAGCGTGTGATGAGCCCCGCCTGCTCGAGAACCGCGATGTGCTTTGAGACGGCTTGCTTCGAGATGGCGAACGGCTCGGCCAGTTCGTTGACCGTCGCCGGTCCCCGGCTGAGGCGAGCCACGATCGCCCGGCGCACCGGGTCGGCGAGGGCGAGAAAGGCGCGGTCGAGCGCCCGCTCGGCCCCGGCATCCATTCCCATCATCGTGTTCAACCTTCTCCTTTATCAACCTATTGATTGATTACACCACGACAGGTTTGCGCCGTCAACCCCGACCCCACAACCCGGTTACTCCGCCGGTTACGCGTTGCGCCGCACGAATCGCGCGGAGTAACGCGCAGGACGCGGAGTAACCCGACCTCGAGGGCCTCAGTACAGGAAGAAGATCGGCGCCCAGTCGGGGTTGCGGGCGTGCACGATCGCGAGAAAGACGAGCGCGTCGAAGAGCAGATGCACGGCGAGCACGTAGCCGAGCGAGCGGGTCTTCGCGAAAAGGTAGCCCTGCAGCAGCGCGAACGGGATCGTCAGCAGCGGACCCCAGGCGCGGTAGCCGAGCTCCCACAGGAACGACACGAAGATGACGGCCTGCAGGATGTTGGCCTGCCACAGCGGGAAGTGCCGACGCAGCAGCACCAGCACCGTGCAGACGAAGAACAGCTCGTCCCACGTGCCGACCGCGTTGACGCCGACGAAGAAGCGCAGCACCTCGCCGCCGTCCTCGAGCGGCGGCCAATTGAGGTACGCCCCCGAGCGAATGAAATAGAACGGCAGGATGAGGTAGCCCAGCAGCGGCACCGCCACGAGGTAGCCGATCTCGAGGCGCGTCTTCTTCTCCCTCGACCGCCACGGGAACCGCACGACGTGGCGGCGATACAGGAACCGGTCGAGCAGGAACGGCACGAGCACCGCGAGCCCGAGCACGACACCGATCCGGATGAACGACGGCCACGTGACATCGGCTTCGACGCTCGTCGTCGACACGATCGCGATGCCGACCCCGATGAGCACGAGATCCTTCCCCAGCTCACGGTCGATGAGGATCGCCGCGATGAGGGACGCCGCCAGCAGAGGGGCGCCGACGACGTGCAGTTGCAGCGCGAAGAGGAAGAATGCGGCGGCCGACACCCCGAGGGCGGGGAGCAGCCTCCAGCCCGGACGGGTCGGCGCGCGGGTTTCGATACGCCCGCTCAGCGGGTTGCTCAACCCGCGTCACCTCCGTCGACCACAGCGGGGCTAGGCAACCGGCGGCTCGTCCAACGTCGGAAGGGTGATGACCCCCGTCGTCGGAACGAGACCGGAAAGCCGCTCGGGGGAGAGCACCCGGCGCACCTCCTCGAGCGACATGAGGCCTTGCTCGACGACGAGTTCCGCGATGGAAGCATGCGTCGTGAGGGCGGTGTGCGCGAGAGTCGCCGCGGCCGCGTATCCGATATACGGCGTAAGCGCCGTGACGACGCCGACACTCATGCCGACCTGCTCGCCCAGCCGTTCGACGTTCGCCTCGATGCCGTCGATGCAGTTCACCCGCAGCGTCGTGCAGGCGTGGGTCATCCAGTCGAGCGACTGCAGGATGGCGTGCGCGATGACCGGCTCGAAGGCGTTGAGCTGCAACTGACCGCCCTCCGCCGCGGCGGTGACGGTGGCATCCGCGCCGATGACCGTGAACGCGACCTGGTTGACCACCTCGGGGATCACCGGGTTCACCTTGCCCGGCATGATCGACGAGCCCGCCTGGCGCGCCGGCAGGAAGATCTCGCCGAGGCCCGCTTGCGGTCCCGACGACAGCAGCCGCAAGTCGTTGCAAATCTTCGAGAGCTTCACGGCGGCGCGCTTGAGGGTTCCCGACACGGTCATGAAGATGCCGGCGTCGGATGTCGCCTCGATGAGGTCGGGCGCCGTCACCTGGCGCATCCCGGTGACGGATTCGAGCTGGCTGCGCACGACCTCCGCGTATCGCGGATCGGCGGTGATGCCCGTGCCGATCGCCGTCGCCCCCATGTTGATCTCATGGAGCCACGGGATGACTTCGGAGAGCCGGTCGAAGTCTTCGGTGAGGGTGTGGGCGAAACCGCTGAACTCCTGACCGAGAGTCATCGGCACCGCATCCTGCAACTGGGTGCGCCCCACCTTGAGGATGTTCGCGAACTCGACGCCCTTGGCGGCGAACGAGCGGGCAAGCAGGCTGTGCTCTTCGAGGAGCGCCTCGATGCCGAACACCATCGCGAGCTTGATCGCGGTCGGGTAGACGTCGTTCGTCGACTGAGAGCGGTTGACGTCGTCGATCGGGCTGAGGTGGTGGTACTCACCGCGCTCGTGACCCATCATTTCGAGCCCGACATTCGCGATCACCTCGTTGGCGTTCATGTTGGTGCTCGTGCCGGCGCCGCCCTGGATGACGCCGACGACGAACTGGTCGTGGAACTCGCCCGCGACGATCCGTTCGCACACCGCGTCGATGACGTCGGCTTTCGCGGCGTCGAGCACCCCGATCTGCTTGTTCGCCCGCGCGGCCGCTTGCTTCACCCGGGCGAGGGCCCGCAGCAGCCCGGGATAGTTCGAGATCGCGCGTCGTGAGATCGGGAAATTCACCAACGCCCGAGCCGTGTGGATGCCCCAGTAGACGTCGGCGGGGATCTCCATCGAACCGAGCGAGTCGCTTTCGGTTCTCGTGGGTCCGTCGCCCGCGAGCACGCTGGCGGCGGGCTCGGGACCATTCGTCGGGGGAACCGGCGTGGCTCGCTGCATGAGTCGAGCCTAGGCGTTCGCCGTCGTCACTGAAGATGGGAGAACGTGAAGGCAACGAGAAAGCCGAGAGTCGCCAGGAGCCCCGTCAGCGCATGATCCCGGGCGAACGCGGTGGGGATCATCACGTTGCACACCATCGCGAGCATGCCGCCCGCCGCGATCGTCGTGATGAACGCCGTCAGCTCGGGCGGCGCCCCGCGCAGCAGCAGATAACCGAGCAGCGCGGCGACGCCCGACGTCACGGCGACCGCGCTCCACACCCCGAACACGTACCCCGCCGACCGGTTCGCCGCCTTCATCTCGGCGGCGCTCGAGAGCCCCTCCGGCACGTTCGAGATCGCGATCGCGATCACGATCGGCAGGCTGAGCCCTCCCGTCGCCACGACGCTCGTGCCGAGAACGACCGACTCCGGGATGCCGTCGACGAGCGCGCCGACCAGCACGCCGCTCCCGCCCGACGGGCTGTGGCCCCGACGGCGACCCCGCGCGTCGACGAGCGCGTCGACGCCGACGTAGACGAGCGCACCGAGGGCGAACCCGAGCACGGTCGGCCACAATCCGCCGTCGGCATGCGCTTCCGCGACGAGTTCGTAGGCGAGGGCGGAGAGCAGCACGCCGGCACCGAACGCCATCACCCCGGCGACGACGCCGGCCGGCACCTTCGCACGCCAGGCGACGGCGGCGCCGAGCACGAGCATCCCCCCGGCGAACAGTCCGCTTCCGGCGGCCAGGAGCGCCCCGACGACTGCGTTCATGCGGCCAGTGTGACACCCGCCGCGTGCCTCCGGTGGGAGGCGACGACGCGTGCGACCCGAAAGGGGAACCCCCGAAGCGGGGCGTATGCGGGGGCTCGCGCCGGGCCTAGTGTCGAATCAGTCGCGATGGGAGTTGCGGCCGAGGGGGTTGGGAATCCACATGCACTCGCCGCGAGTGCTGGGCGTGGTCGCGCTGACAGCGATCCTCGTCGCAGCCGTCAGTTTCGCCGTCGTCGACGTGACGATCGCCGACGGCTGCGGCACGAGCGCGTGCAAGGCCGACATCCCGATCATCGCCATCACCTTCGCCGCACTCGGCGCCCTCGCGGCACTCGTGAGCGTCCTCCCGGCGGTGACCTGGATCGTCGAGGCGATCCGCACGGCCCGGTCGGCGAGCCACGAAGACGACAGCCGACTCGCCCGCGCGGCGCGGGCGCAACGGGTCTTCCCCGACGACGAACTCTGACCGCCCCCGCTGTCAGGCGCCCGGGTCTCCCCGCGTCGAGCGGCGGACAGGCGCCGGAACGGCATCCTCAATCGAGCCGGCCGACGCTCAGCACCCGGACGACAGCGACCCCCTCATCCGCCGACGCGGCCAGATCGACCTCGGCGGTGATCGCCCAATCGTGATTCCCGGCCGGGTCGTCGAGGATCTGCCGCACGAGCCAGCGGTCGGGTTGCTCGTCGATCACCAGTCGCGCGGCGCTGCGGGCATCGGGCCCAGTGCCTACCCGATCGTGCTCGGCGTAGTAGTCGTCGAGCGCGGCCGCCCACGGCACGCCGGGGTCGAGGGCGAGCAACTCGTCGTCGCGCTGCAGCGCCGCCGCCTGCACGCGCCGCCACAGCGCGTTGCGCACGAGCACGAGGAACGCCCGCCGGTTGGTGACGACGCTCGTCGGCGGAGGCGGCAGCACCGGCTTCTCCCCCGCGATCAGCTCTGCGGGGTTCTGCAGCGCGGCCCATTCGTCGAGCAGGCTCGAGTCGACCTGTCGCACCAGTTCGCCGAGCCACTCGATCAGGTCCTGCAGCTCGTCGGTCTTGAGCTCGTCGGGAATCGTCTGCCGCGCCGCACGATAGGCGTCGGAAAGGTAGCGCAGCACGAGCCCCTCGCTGCGGCCGAGCTGATAGAACGCGACGTAGTCCGAGAACGACATCGCCCTCTCGTACAGGTCGCGCACGACCGACTTCGGCGAGAGCTCGAAGTCGCGCACCCACGGCTGGGATGCGGCGAACGTCTCGAACGCTTGCTCGAGCAGCTCGTCGAGCGGCTTGGGCCAGGTGACCGCCTCGAGCAGCTCCATTCGCTCGTCGTACTCGATGCCGTCGGCTTTCATCGCCGCGACCGCTTCGCCGCGGGCCGTGAACTGCTGCTGCGACAGGATCGGCCGCGGGTCGTCGAGGGTCGCCTCGAGGATGCTGATCATGTCGAGGGCGTACGTCGGCTGCTCGTCGTCGAGCAGCTCGAACGCGGCGAGCGCGAACGGCGACAGCGGCTGGTTGAGCGCGAAGTTGGGCTGCAGGTCGACGGTGAGCTTCGGGGTGCCGTCGCGCAGCTCGACCACGCCGGCCGCCTTCAGCGTGCGGTAGATGCCGAGGGCGCGGCGGGCCAGCTCGCGTTGCCGCCCGGGCGGCTCGTGGTTGTCGAAGACGAGCGCCCGCACATTCTCGAAGGCACCCCCACCCTCGCGCCCGATGACGTTGATGAGCATCGCGGCCGTGATCTGCATGGATGACGTAAGGGTTTCGGGTTCCGCCGCGATGAGCCGTTCGAACGACGCCGGACCCCAGGAGACGAAGCCTTCGGGGGCGCGCTTCTTCGGTCCGCCCTTCTTGCCCCGCGCCTCCGCCTTCTTCGCGGCGATCTGATTCTCGATCTCGTGTTCCGGCGCCTCGGCGACGACGTCGCCCGCGACGTCGTGCCCCGCCCGACCCGCACGCCCGGCGATCTGGTGGAACTCCCGGGCCGACAACTGCCGCATCTTCACGCCGTCGAACTTCGTCAGGCCCGTCAGCAGCACGGTGCGGATCGGCACGTTGATGCCGACCCCGAGCGTGTCGGTGCCGCAGATCACCCGCAGCATGCCGAGCTGGGCCAGCTGCTCGACGAGCCGGCGGTATTTCGGCAGCATCCCGGCGTGGTGTACCCCGATGCCGGCTCGCACCAGCTTCGACAGCGTCGCGCCGAACCCCGGCGAGAACCGGAAGCCGCCGATCTCCTCGGCGATACGATCGCGCTGCTCGCGCGACGCGACCCGGGCCGAGAGCAGCGCCTGCGCGCGCTCGACCGCCGCGGCCTGCGCGAAATGAACGATGTAGACCGGGGCGAGCCGCTCGTCCAGGAGCGACTCGACGGTCTCGTGAACGGGCGTCGTGACGTAGCGGTAGTGCAGCGGCACCGGGCGTTCGACACCCGTAACGTGCGCCACCTCGCGCCCGGTGCGGCGCTCGAGGTCGGCCGAGATGTCGGTGAGGTCGCCGAGTGTCGCCGACATGAGCACGAATCGCGCCCGGTTGAGCACGAGCAACGGCACCTGCCAGGCCCAGCCGCGTTGCGGGTCGGCATAGAAGTGGAACTCGTCGGCGATGACGACATCCACTCTCGTCTGCGTTCCCTCGCGCAGCGCGAGATTCGCCAGGATCTCCGCCGTGCAGCAGATGATCGGTGCGTCGGGGTTGACGCTCGAATCGCCCGTCACCATACCCACGTTCTCCGGCCCGAAGACCTCGACGAGGGCGAAGAACTTCTCGCTCACGAGCGCCTTCAACGGTGCCGTATAGAAAGAGCGCTGCCCTTGCGCGAGCGCCGCGGCGTGAGCGGCGATCGCGACGAGCGACTTGCCCGTGCCCGTCGGGGTGGAGAGCACGAGATGCCGGTCGAGCACGAGCTCGAGCACCGCCTCCTCCTGCGCCGGGTAGAGCCGCAACCCGCGGGATCGCGCCCACTCGTCGAATGCCTGCACGAACGCATCCGCGTCCCACGGCGCCGGGAGGGCGACGACGAGCGGGGTGGGCATGGTTCGAGTCTGCCGTGTCCCCCACGGGTCGACGCGCCATGCCCCCTGCATGGGGTTGACGGCGCGGGTACCCCAAAACGCCGGTGAGCCTTAGAATCGGCTGAGAATCCTGCGCCGTGCAGGGTCACCGGGGCGTGAGGAGCATGCTGTCGTGTCCAACGACGACGTCCGCGTCCCCGCGGGCTGGTACCCCGACCCGCTCGGGTTGCCGCAGCTGCGGTGGTGGGACAACCATGCGTGGACCGAGCACACCTCGGATGCCCGCCAGCCGATGGTCGCCGAGACATCACCCGTCGAACCGATGGTCGCGCAGCCGATGCAAGCGGCCCGAGCCGAGACGAGCCGTCCGCGCCTGACCTTCGCCGACGACCTGCCCTACGCCGACGACGTCGACCCCGCCGACCTCGCCCACCCCGTCCACGATCTCGTGGAACCGTCGACGGAAGCGGACGCAGCCGACTTGCCGTCCCGCCGCACCCTGCGCGAAGCGGAGCGCCTCGCCCACGACGACGACGGACTGCGCGACCTCGACGACGCGAGCAGCGCATTCGCCGACCCGCTCCCCGAGCTCGAGGCACCGAGCCGCAGCAGCCACGTCGTCGCCGAACCCTCACCCGCGGCGCGCTACGCCCGCGGAGCCGGCATCGGCGACGCCCCGCGCTCGATGCGCTACGACCTCGAGGAGAGTCACGAAGACCTCCTCGGCGAACCGTCGGACCCGCGGTCGGCGTTCGCCCACGCGAGCTCGTCGACGGCAACCTTCGTCCCCGACTACGAGACCGAGCCGCACCGCCCCGAGGCGTCGCACACCGTCCGCCGCACCGCGACCTCCTCCGTCCCGCGCACGAGCACCGTCCCCGCGTGGCTGCTCACCGTCATCCCCATCTACATGCTGCTCGTCGGCATGATGGTGCTGCTGAGCGGCACGGCATCCTCGGTCGCGTTCGTGACCATCCCGCTCGTACTCGGCGTGCCCTGGGTCGCCGGCATCGTGCTCTCGATCATCGACCACCGCATGCTGACGTCGGGAGGCATGGAGCGACCCGCGCACTGGCTGTGGTCGATCCTCGGGGCCCCGGTCTACCTCGTGGCGCGGCTCGTCGCGACGGTCCGTGAAGCGGGAACCGGTTTCGGCCCCGTCCTCACCTACCTCGTGCTCGGCCTCTTCACCGTGGGTTCGGTGGTCGCCGTGCCCGGCCTCGTGATGGTGCTCGCCCCCGCCACGTTCGCCGCGGAAGCCGAGCGAGCGGTCACCGACGACGCCACGTCGCTCGGTGCCAACCTCACGATCGATTGCCCCGAAACGCCCCCCCTTCTCACGCAACAGTCGTTCACCTGCCGCGCGACCAACGCGGAGGGCCGCAGCTTCGACGTGCTCGTCAGTCTCCAGCGCTCCAACGGCTGGATCGATTGGCGCGTCGACAACTGGGGCATCTTCACCGGGGACTCCTGACACACCCCGAACGGGGTCATGAGACCACCGGCCGACGTCCCTAGACTGGGCGCACCCTTGCACCACCGCACCTCGCACCGCCCTTCGCATTCGTCCCTCGACGCTCACGCCCCGAAGGAGTTCCGGTTTTGACTGACCAGGCGATTCGCGTCGTACCTGCCGGCTGGTACGAAGACCCCGCATCGAGCGCCCACGTGCGCTGGTGGAACGGTCTCGCCTGGACCGAGCACACCGCTCCCAAGCCGACCGGCGACCCCGAGCTTCACCTGGCGGCGCCCTCCGGCGACGACGGCTTCGCCGGCCCGCCACTCGCCGACCAGCGGGTGCTCGCCGGCCAGCGTGCGATCGGCGGCCAGCCGGAATCCGCCGACGAGCACGCCGGATCGATGACCGCGACCGGTTCGACGACCGCGACCGGTTCGATCCCGACGCCCGAAATCCGTGCCCGGATCGAGGAAGCCCGCGACCTCGAACGGCAGTACGGCATCAGCACCGCCGAGAACGACGTCATCGCTCGCGGCACCCAGGAATTCGGCGCCGATCACGCCGGAGGATCGACGACCCTGCCGGATTACCGGCCCTGGAACGCCGAACCCGAACCGGTGCCCGAAGAACCCCGCACCTCGACGCCGTCCGCGTGGTTCATCGCCCTGTGGCCCGTGTTCACCCTCGTCGCCGCGGCCGTCGCCGCATACCTCGCCTTCTACGTCGTGCCCGAACCCAGCGTCGCCGGGATCCCGGTGGTCGCGGGGGTCGTCCTCGTTCCGACACTGCTCACCATCGTCTGGGCGGTGACGGATGCCCGCCGGCTGCGGTCGCGCGGCTTCCGTCCCGCGAGCCCCGCCCTCGCACTACTCGGACCGCTCGTCTACCTCGTCGCACGCCGCACCCGAGTCACCGGGTCGAGGCCGCTCGTGACCCTCATCCTCCTCACCTTGCTCGCCGCGGGCGGGCCGACCGCGGCCTACCTCACGGGGTCGGCGGGGCCGGTGACGAAAGCACTCGAGATTCAGCAGGCCGTGCAGGCCGACCTCGTCGGCCGCGGCACACTCGCCTCGGTCTCGTGCCCGGCGTTCGTCGAAAACCTGGAACGCGGCGCGCTCTACACGTGCGACGGGGTGCTTCCCGATGGCAGCAGCAAACTGGTGTGGGTGAGCCTCGACGCCGCGGACGGCTCCTTCTCGTACGCATTCGCCGCGCGCTGAACCCCGCCACCCGCCGAACCTGCCAGGAACCGGCCGGAACCGGGTCGGATGTCGCATCTAGGCTGAGCAGGTCATGCGCATCCTCTTCCTCCGCCACGGCCAGACCCCCGACAACGTGATCGGCGCACTCGGCACCGTCACCCCCGGCCCGGGACTCAGCGCGCTCGGAACCCGCCAGGCGGAAGCCGTCGTCGACGCGCTCGGTCACGAATCGATCGCCGCGATCTACGTCTCGAAGCTGCGGCGCACCCATGAGACCGCTGCCCCGCTCGCCGCCGCGCTCTCGCTCACCCCCATCGAACTGCCCGGCACTCATGAGATCGAAGCCGGAGACATGGAAGGTCGCAGCGACCACGAAGCGGTGCGCACCTACCTCACGACGGTGTTCGCGTGGGGGTCGGGCGACCCGTCGCCCGTCATGCCCGGCGGACCCGACGGACACGCTTTCTTCGAGCGTTTCGACGGCGCGATCGCCGGCATCGCCGCGGATCACACCGACGATGCGACGGTCGTCGTCGTCAGCCACGGCGCCGCCATCCGGGTCTGGACGGGTGCGCGCGTGCGCAACCTCGGCGACGGATTCACCGCCGACAACCACCTCGACAACACGGGCGTCGTCGTCGTCGACGGCTCGCCCGAAACCGGCTGGACGGCCCTGTCGTGGGGCGAGGTCCCGCTCGGCGGCGAACGGCTCGCCCCCGTGGGCGCCGACGACCCCACCGGTGACCCGCTCGACGAAGCCCTCGACGACCCCCGCGACCGCTGACCTGCATTCGTCCCGAACGGTTTCACGGGCAGCAGGCCGGGCAACCGCCCCTCGGCGAGGCGGCGCGCATCCCACTCGGGGTCGGGGGCGGGCCGTACCCTTGCGAACGTGACCCGGCGCATCCTCTCCGCGCGTGTCGAAGCGATGCGCGAAGGCATCGACCGCCTCGGCATCGACGTCGTCTGGCAGTCACTCGTCGCCGTCCACGCCCTCCGGGTCGGTGGTCCGGCGACCGCGGCGATCCTCGCCGACCTGCCTCGGCGCGACCCGTCGTGGCACCTCGACCTGCTCGACGGGCTGCACATGGACGAGCGTTCGGTGCTCTACGAGTACTCTCTCGCCTACGTCGACCGCGCCGACCGCAAAGCGTCGGGCCAGTTCTTCACGCCCGACGACGTCGCCCGGTTTCTCGCGTCGCGGGCCGCGCGCTTCGCTCCGGGAACCTGGATCGACCCGTGTTGCGGGGTCGGCAACCTGTCGTACTGGCTCGCCGCCGCACAGCCCGACCCCCGGCGGTTCGTCGCCGAACAGCTCGTGCTCGTCGACCGCGACCCGCGTGCCCTGCTCATCGCGCGCGCGGTGCTCGCCACCGAGTTCTCGCTGGATGCCGCCGGCTACGCCGCCCTGAGCTCACGCTCGCGGGTTGCCGACGCACTCACCGACGATCTCCCATCGTTCGACTACGCCCTCATGAATCCGCCGTACGTCGTCGTGCCCCGTGACGACCGGTTCGCGTCGGCCGACGCGCGCGACCTCTACGCCTACTTCCTCGAACGCATGCTCACCCTCGGCCGCCGGGGTCTCGTCGCCATCACCCCGCAGAGCTACACGTCGGGCCGAAAATTCTCGGAACTGCGCCGGCTGCTCGTGCGGCAGCTCGAGACGATGGATGTCTACTGCTTCGACAATGTGCCCGACAACGTGTTCCGCGGGGTGAAGTTCGGATCGCAGAACACCAACCGCGTCAACTCGACACGGGCCGCGGTGCTCGTCGGTGTGAAAGGCGATTCCCCGGCGGGCACGTCGGCATCCCGTCGCCATCGCATCACCCCCCTGCTGCGGTGGCGCGCCCACGAACGCGCCGAACTGTTCGAGGCGGCCGACGACTTCCTCGCCGACCTGCAGACCGACGAAGACCGGGCGTTTCCGAAGGTGGGCGCTCCGCTCGTGGCCCTGCATCGGGCGATGCTCGAATGCGATACGACGGTGCGCGACCTCACGGCGACCGAGCCGACCGCCTACCCGCTCGATGTGCCGGTGACGCCGCGGTACTTTCTCTCGGCGGTGAAACGGGTGCTCGACCGGGGGCACGTCCACCGGCTGTACTTTCCGACCGCTGCGACGCGCGACCGGGCCGCCGTCGTGCTGAACTCGTCGCTCGCGTACTGGTGGTGGCGGGCCTACGAGGGCGGCATCACGGTGTCGCGCGCGATTCTGCTCTCGGTTCCGGTGCCGATCGGCGACGCCGACCCGGCTCTCGTCGCCGCTCTCGAAGCGTCGGAAGCTGAGAACATCGTCGTCAAACGCAACGCCGGACGCCCCAACGAGAACGTCAAGCATCCGTGGCGCCTATTGCGGATGCTCAACCAGGCCGTCGCCCCCGACGAGGTCGACGCCCTCCTCGCCACCCACGCCAACTCTCACCTCGGCACCCCGCCGACCCCGAGCGGCTCAACGGCCACGGCAGCCACCACAGCCACCCGCGGGTCGAGCACCTCCCCCGAGCACCCCTCCCCCATCCCATCTGCGAAGGTCGCCGGCGCATGACACTCCCGCTGTGGCCGGCCGGGGCCACGAGCGGATCCCCGGAGTTCGACACCCTGCGCGGGGCCCTCGTCACCGACGACAACCTCCGCGAGGAGCTCGAGGCCGCGTTGCGCGCCAACGTGAACCGCATCGATCCCACCGATCGGGCGAACCGGTTCGGGTCGGGCGCCGCCGTCGAGTGGATCGTCGCCGCGGCGGCGTACCAGTCCGGCATCCTGTCGGTGCCGAGCGGCCACAACGCCGACGGTTTCGACCTGCAGTCGCTGCGCGACCAGGTGCGCGGGCTGTGGAGTGTGAAGAACACGACGAAGGCGAGCGGTTTCCGGCTGACGAACGGGATGAGCGGCGCCGGTCGCGGCTTCACCGAAGCCGTCATCCTGCTCTCCCCCGCCCTGCCGGGGCTCACCTACGCGCATCCGCGGTTCCATCCGGATGTCGCTGCGGCTGTGCAGCAGAAGGATGACCACACTCTGCTTCCGCTGCGTGATGCCCTTCGGCACGCCGAGGAGCACCCGGAGTGCGTCGCCCCGATTCGGATGCCGGTGAACCCGAAGACGGGTCGCGACGATCCGTGGATGGACTATGTGAAATCGTTGCTCGAACCGCAGCGTTTCCCCCGGTTGTCGAAACTGTTCGTCGACGCGGTTCCGCCCGCCCGGTCGCTCGCAGGCGAGATCGTCGAACTCGCGAAGCTGCGGGATGCCGGCACGCTCACCGAGGCGCAATTCGAGGCGGCGGTGACCCGAGTCACGTCGACGAGCCGAACCACCTCGACGGGCTGATTTACCTCGACG
>CBFGZU010000034.1:0-18890 GCA_965653335.1 uncultured Pseudolysinimonas sp. | reverse complement strand
GTGCGCGAGGGGGGACTTGAACCCCCACACCCTTGCGAGTACTGGCACCTGAAGCCAGCGCGTCTGCCAATTCCGCCACTCGCGCGCGACGGTAACGGTATCACGGCGCGGCTCGATGCGATCCGCCGGACCGGATGACTCCCGCAGCACTGACCCCCAGTCGATCTCAGTTGGTATCTATACATGCCAATATCAGTGATTTAGGTACGCTAGAATTTCAACTGCTTGCCGTCGTCGAGTGGGCGGTCGGTCGGCGTATTCGAGGGAAGGGGTTCGCGATGGTTCTCCGAGCATCGCCCCGACGAGAGCGCTACCTGGAAACCTTGGGAGCGAACATCCGCCGGTGGCGTCGGCTGAACGGCATGTCCGCGACCGATCTCGCGGAACGCGCAACGGTCACTCGCGCGACGCTTCGATCGATCGAGTCCGGTGCGGGCGCCGCTCGCCTCGACTCGGTGTTCGCGGTGCTGATCGCTTTGGGCCTCGCGGAGGCCGTCGTCGACGCGACCGACCCCTACCGAAGCGACGCGGGTCGGGCGCGCATCGACGATCTGCTCCGGCAGGGACGCGACCTGTGAGCATCGACGTCGCCGAGGTGTGGTGGGACGAGCCCGGCCGAGAACCGGTCAATGTTGGCGTGCTTCGCCCCTCCTTCCAGGGCGGCCGCACTCTGGCGTCCGCCTCCTTCGAATACACGCCCGGCTACCTCGCCCGACCCGACGCGTTCGCGGTGTCACCCGACCTTCCGCTCGTGCTGGGGCGTCAGTTCACGCGCGAGAACCAGACGATGTTCGGCGCCTTCGACGACGCCTCGCCCGACGACTGGGGCCAGAAGATCGTCGAAGCCAACCACGCGAGGCTGCGGCGCGCCGACCCCACGCTGCCTCCGCGGATCGGCCACTTCGACTACTTGATCGGCGTGTCCGACCACACGCGAGTCGGAGCTCTGCGACTTCGCGATCCCGCCACGCACGAGTGGCTGTCGAGCGACGCGGGAGTCGCCAACACCTACGAACTCGAGCGCGTCGTCGCGGCCGCCCGGCGGTACGAGGCGAACGAGGCGACCGACGAAGACATGGACTACCTCGGCGATGTCGCGACCTCGCCGGGGGGTGCGCGGCCGAAAGCCAACGTCGTCACCGCCGCCGGTCGCCTGGCTATCGCGAAACTCCCGCACTCGAAAGACGGGGCGATCGACGTCGAGCGCTGGGAGGCTCTCGCGCTCGAGCTCGCGGAGCGCTGCGGCATCCGCACGCCGCCGCGGCGGCTCTACCCAACCGGCGACGACAAGTCGGTACTCGTGCTCGAGCGCTTCGATCGCACTCCCGATGGCGAGCGCCTGGCCTACCTCTCGGCGGCGACGACCCTCGGCCTCGGCGCGAACGACGACAGATCGGTCACCTACGAGGAGTTCACCGACACGATCGCCGACCTGTGCGCTGACCCCGGCCCCGAACTGCGGGAGATGTTCACCCGCATCGCGCTGACCGTGCTGATCCACAACGTCGACGACCACTGGCGCAACCATGGTTTCCTCCGGGTCGGGGGCGCCTGGCGGCTCTCCCCGGTATTCGACGTGAATCCGAGCCGGGTAGCAAGTGTGCGCTCCCGCCGCATCAACGCGAACGACGACCCCCGGAATCGCGACATCCGGCATCTTCTCGAGAGCGCGCCTGCCTTCCATCTGACCGATCGCGAGGCGGGCGAAATCATCCGTCGGGTCGCTGACGAGGTCGACCGCTGGCCGCAGATCGCCGACGGCATGGCAATTCCGGCATCCCAGCACGAACTTCTGCGCAGCGCGTTCGACGCGACCCGGCGCGACGACGCGCGCGCGCTCGTCGCGCCGCTCGTCTCGGTGACACGGCCGCGGCCGACCTCCCGAAAGGGTGCCGCGCTCGCGCGGCTCGCCGAGCTATTGGGCGAGCCGTACGAACTCGGCCGGGGCAGCAGCATTCCGTCCCGGATGTTCACCGACGCCGCCCGCCGAGTGGGCGTGTCGACCGCGGGCACGATGCCCGAGCGCGCACAACGCGTGGTCGAAGCGGCGGGGCTCAACTGGGATCCCACCTTCGACTCGCGAGACACTCCCTCAGGCGGCGGCAGCACCGTGACGCTCGGCGGACTCGAGCGACTCATCGAGGCGCTCGAGGCGCGAGATGGCGCTCGAAGCCCCGCCGACTAACATCGAGTGACCGTACCGGCCCCCGTCCGGGGTGCCGTCTGCCATCCGAAGGAGCCGCGTGGGGATCCTCGACAGCTTCGAGAAGGGGCTCGAACGCGTCGTCAACGGCGCGTTCGCCAAGGCCTTCAAGAGCGGCCTGCAACCCCTCGAGGTGACGGCGGCCCTGCGCCGCGAACTCGACACGAAGGCAGCCGTCGTCGCGCGCGACCGCATCCTCGTGCCCAATCGGTTCACCGTGCGACTCGCGAAGAGCGACTTCGAGCGGATGGTCAACCTCGGGCCAGCCCTCATCGATGAGTTCACCCAGTTGCTGCAACAGCACGCGACGGCGCAGCGGTATTCGTTCGCCGGCGGCATCTCGATCGAGCTGCACCACGATCCGTCGGTGACCGAAGGCACGGTGCGCATCGACTCGCAGAACGTAAAGGGCGCGGTCGCCTGGAACCCGGTGCTCGACATCGGCGGCAAGCGCTACCCGCTCACGAAGTCGCGCACCGTGATCGGCCGTGGCAGCGAAGCCGACATCACGGTGGATGACACGGGCACGTCGCGCAAGCACGTCGAGATCCTCTGGGACGGCACCCGCGGGCAGGTGAACGACCTCGGCTCCACGAACGGCTCGAAGCTCAACGGCCAGCCGGTCACGAAAGCCCCGCTCCCCGCCGATTCGGTGATCGAGATCGGCCGCACCCGCATCGTCTTCCGTGTGCTCGCCCAAGCCGCCGACGTCGACCAGCTCGCGGATCTGCGGTAGGCCCGGATGAGCGAACTCACCCTCCTCGTGCTGCAGCTGGCCTTCCTGCTGCTGCTGTGGGGCTTCGTGTTCTTCGTCATCTACTCGCTGCGCTCCGACCTCTTCGGTCAGCGCGCCCGGCGCATGGTCCCCCCGGCGCCGCTGCCGGCCGCCGCTCCGACTCCGGCTCCGCGGCCGTCGGCCGCCGCCGAACCGGCCACCGAACCCGTCGCGCGCGCCGATCCGGCGGCAACCGCGACGACTCCCCGCCGCTTGGTCATCACCTCCGGCCCGCGGGAGGGCGTCGAGATTGACCTCCCCTCCGAGCAGCTCACGATCGGTCGCTCGAGCGAGTCGGGCCTCGTCATCCGCGACGACTACACGTCGACCCACCACGCCCGGCTCATGCTCTGGGGCGACAACTGGGTCATCCAAGACCTCGATTCCACGAACGGAACCTTCCTCGACGGCACCCGGGTGACCCTGCCGACCGCCGTTCCGCCGGGCACCCCGGTCACGATCGGCACGACGACGTTCGAGCTGCGACGGTAAGCACGTGACGCACACCCCGCGCAGCGCGGCCGTCTCCCACGTCGGCAAGGTCCGCTCGAACAACCAGGACTCCGGATACGCGGGCCGGCACCTCTTCATCGTCGCCGACGGGATGGGTGGTCACGCCGGCGGCGACGTCGCGTCGGCGATCGCGACCAAACGACTCGCCGAAGCCGACACCGACTACGCGGCGGTCGAGGATGCCGAGCAGGCGCTGCGCTCGGCGATGATCGCCGCGAACTCACAGCTCGCCGAGACGGTGTTCGAGCACAGCGAACTGACCGGCATGGGAACAACGGTGTCGGGCATCCTGCGCGTCGGCGATCAGATGGCCTTCGCCCACATCGGCGACTCGCGCATCTATCTCTTCCGCGACGACGAGCTCACCCAGGTGACCGCCGATCACACTTTCGTGCAGCGCCTCGTCGACTCGGGTCGCATCACCGCGGAGGAGGCCGCCGTGCACCCGCGCCGCTCGGTGCTCATGCGGGTGCTGGGGGATGTCGACGCGGCCCCCGAGATCGACACCAAGGTTCTCGACACCCGGCCTGGCGATCGTTGGCTGCTGTGCTCCGACGGGCTGTCGAGCTATGTCTCCGAGGAGCGCCTCGCCGCGATCCTCGGCAGCGTCCGCTCACCCCAGAGCGCCGCCGACCGGATGGTGAAGGAGAGCCTCGACCACGGCGCCCCCGACAACGTGACGGTCGTCATCGCCGACATCGACGACGCAGCCGCCCCGGCCGACGCGCCCGAGCCGGCTGGCTTCGTCGGTTCGGCGGCCGCACCCCTCATGTTCGACGGCGCGGAAGACGAGCGCCGTCCGATCCGGCTCCCCACGCTGCTGCTGCATCCTCTCAAGTCGACGCCGCCGGAGGACGCGCACTTCGAGCCCGAGCGCGAGGAGTTCCTCGAACAGCTGATCGAGGAGGATCGCCGCCGGGCCACGCGACGACGCGTTACCTGGCTCGTCGTCGTCGCGATCGCGATCGCGGCGATCGTCGCGGCTGTTGCGTTCGCCTACCAGTGGACCCAGACGCACTACTACGTCGGGGCCGCCGACGACGGCACGGTCGCGATCTTCCAGGGCGTGCAGCAGAACATCGGTCCGATCCCGCTCTCGCACGTCGAGCAGAGCTCCGAAGTGCGCGTCGACGACCTCCCCGCCTTCGAGCGGCAACAGGTCGAGGCGACCATCAACGCCGACGATCTGCGCGACGCCCACGACATCCTCGACCGGCTCGACCGGCTCGCCGAGTCAGGCGTCGAACCGTGAGCACCGACGTCACGGCTGGCCCGCCCGTCGACGCGCATCCGTCGCCGGCGTTCACCGAGACCATCCGGATCCGGCTGCGCACCCCGTCCCGGCGACGCAACCTCGAGCTGGGCCTGCTGCTGTTCGCCTTCGCGATCGGGTTGAGCGCCCTCGCCCTCGCCGAACTGGGAGCCCTCGGCCGCGTCGAGCCCGGTGTCTTCGGTCTCACCGTCGGGCTCTGCGTCGTCATCCTCGCGCTGCACGTCGCGATGCGCGTCGTGGCCCCCGACGCCGACCCGTTCCTCGTGCCCATCGCGACACTGCTCAACCTCATCGGCATCGCCGAGATCACCCGGCTCGACATCGCCGAACGGCTCACCGGCTGGAACGCCTTCGGGGTGCGGCAGGTGGCATGGTCGGCGATGGCCGTGCTCGTCGCCGGCGCCGTCGTGCTGGTCATCCGCAACCACCGCGTGCTGCAGCGCTACCGGTTCGTCGCCGGGTTCGTCGCCATTGGGCTGCTCGTGCTTCCGTTCCTGCCGATCATCGGACGCAACGTCAACGGCGCGCAAGCCTGGATCACGATCGGCATCGCCACCTTCCAGCCGGGCGAGATCGCGAAGATCGCTCTCGCCGTGTTCTTCGCCGGGTATCTGGTGACGGCCCGCGACTCGCTCAGCATCGTCGGGCGGCGCATCCTCGGTTTCACCTTCCCCCGGGTTCGCGACCTCGGCCCCATCCTCGTCGTCTGGGTGCTCTCGATGGCCGTCATCGTCTTCCAGCGCGACCTCGGCAGCGGCCTGCTGTATTTCGGGCTGTTCCTCGTGATGATCTACGTCGCGACCGGACGACCCAGCTGGGTCGTGCTCGGAGCCGTTCTGTTCGTCGGAGGCGCCTGGATCGCTGCGCGCAGTCTCGAATACGTCGGCGGGCGGTTCTACGGCTGGCTCAACACGTTCGACGCCGAGCTCTACAACCAGGGCGGCGGCAGTTACCAGCTGGCGAACGGGCTGTTCGGGCTCGCCGACGGCGGACTGCCCGGCACCGGTCTGGGTCGCGGGAATCCCGACATCACCCCGCTTGCCGAGAGCGACTTCATCATCGCGAGTCTCGGTGAGGAGCTCGGGCTCATCGGGCTGTTCGCGATCCTCGTGCTCTACATGGTGTTTGTCTCCCGCGGGTTCCACCTCGCCTTCGCGGGCCAGGATGACTTCGGGCGCCTGCTCGGTGTCGGCCTCGCGTTCGTCGTGGCCCTGCAGGTGTTCATCGTCGCGGGCGGCGTCACGCGGGTCATCCCGCTCACCGGGCTCACGACGCCGTTCCTCGCCGCGGGCGGCTCCTCGCTCGTCGCCAACTGGATCATCGTGGCGCTGCTCGTACGGCTTTCCGATTCCGTGCGCGCCCAGCCCCGATTGGTCGTCGAATGAGCGGGGACGGGCGATGAACACGCAGTTGCGGCGGGTCAGCACATTCGTGCTGTTGATGTTCCTCGCCCTTTTCGCGTCGACGACGATCATCCAGTACTTCCAGAAGGTCAACCTGCAGTCCGATGCGCGCAACGCGCGCACGATCTACGCCAGCTTCCAGAGCGAACGCGGCCAGATCCTCGTCGACGGTCAGCCGATCGCCTACTCGCAGTCCGTCGGCGACCGCTACAACTACCAGAGGGTCTACCCGGCCGGCCCCCTCTACTCGACCGTGACCGGGTATTTCAGCGTGCAGCCCTCCGCCGGGGGTCTCGAGAACGAACTCAACTCGTTCCTCACGGGCGACTCCGACGCGCAGTTCCTCGACCGGCTCAACGCGATCCTCACCGGGCGCGACCCGCAGGGGGCGTCGGTCGAGCTCACGATCGACCCGGTCGTGCAGCAGGCGGCGTGGGACGCGCTGGGCGACGAGACGGGCGCCGTCGTCGCGATCGATCCGAAGACGGGCGCCATCCTCGCCTTGGTCTCGAAGCCCACCTACGACCCCAACGCGCTCGCCGTCCACGACCCCGACGCCGTCGAGGCCGCCTACCAGGCGCTCGAGGCCGACCCGGCCGACCCGCTCATCGACCGCGGCATCTCGGGCGACCTCAATCCTCCCGGTTCGACGTTCAAGCTCGTCGTCGCCGCGGCCGCGCTCCAAAGCGGTCAGTACACGCCCGACAGCGCGTTCCCGAACCCGACGTCGATCGACCTACCGGGAACGACGACCCCGATCACCAACTCCGCCGACAGCAATTGCGGCGGAGGCGGTGAGGCGACCATCGCGACGGCGCTGCGCCTGTCGTGCAACATCCCCTTCGCCCAGCTCGCGGGGGCGCTCGGCGACGACGCGATCCAGGAGCAAGCCGAGGCGTTCGGTTTCGGTCAATCGTTCGACATCCCGATGCCGACCGAACCCAGCGTCTACCCGCAGACCGACAGCGAAGCCGAAACCTGGCTCAGTGGATTCGGGCAGGCCAGCGTTCGCGCGTCGCCCCTCCAGATGGCGATGGTGTCGGCGGCGATCGCGAACGGGGGACGGCTCATGAGTCCCACGCTCGTGGAGAGCATCGTGGCTCCCGACCTCTCGGTGCTGGAGTCGTTGCAGCCGCAGGTCTACTCGACGCCGCTGAGCGAGCAGAACGCGGCAGCCCTGACACAGATGATGGTCGCGGGGGTGACCAGCGGGGTCGCCAACAATGCAAGAATCGACGGGGTCGAGGTCGCCGGCAAGACCGGAACCGCCGAGAACGGGCAGGGTGAGCCGTACACCCTCTGGTTCACGGGATTCGCCCCGGCGAGCGACCCGCGAGTCGCCGTCGCGGTGGTACTCGAAGATCGGCAGACTGGCTTCGGCAACTTGTTGGCGGCGCCGATCGCCAGAACGGTCATGGAGGCGGTGCTCAACAGATGAGACCCACGAGCGGGCTCACCTTCGGTGGTCGGTACCAGCTATCGTCCCGCGTCGCGATCGGCGGCATGGGCGAGGTGTGGCAGGCGACCGATCTCGTCATCGGGCGCACCGTCGCCATCAAGATCCTCAAGGACGAGTATCTCGGCGACCCCGGGTTCCTCGAGCGGTTCCGCGCGGAAGCCCGGCACGCGGCGCTCGTCAACCACGAGGGGATCGCCAACGTCTTCGACTACGGCGAAGAAGACGGCTCCGCGTTCCTCGTGATGGAACTCGTTCCCGGCGAAGCCCTCTCGACGATTCTCGAACGCGAACGCGTGCTGCCGACCGACAAGGTGCTCGACATCGTCGCGCAGACGGCATCCGCCCTCCAGGCCGCCCACGGGGCCGGCCTCGTGCACCGCGACATCAAGCCCGGCAACCTGCTCATCACCCCCGAAGGGCGGGTGAAGATCACCGACTTCGGCATCGCCCGTATCGCCGACCAGGTGCCGCTCACCGCGACCGGCCAGGTCATGGGAACCGTGCAGTACCTCTCGCCCGAGCAGGCGAGCGGAACCGCCGCGTCGCCGACGACCGACATCTACTCGCTCGGCATCGTCGCCTACGAGGCCCTCGCCGGGCGTCGGCCGTTCACGGGCGAGTCGCAGGTGGCGATCGCCATGGCGCAGATCAACGAGCAACCCCCCGAGCTACCCGTGACGATCGCCGAACCGGTGCGCAACCTGGTCTACGCGAGCATCGCGAAGAAGCCCGCCGACCGGCCGCAGACCGCCGCGCACCTCGCGCGTGCCGCCCAGGCCCTCCGCCGCGGCGATGTCTCCGGCGCCGTCGCGGCCGTGCCCGGCATCGCAGGAGGGGAGTCGACGTTCACGTCCATCCTCGGCGCCTCCGGCTCCCCGACGAGCGCGGTCACGAGGGTGCTCCCCTCGGCGGGACCCGCGGGTGACGCGACCGGCGCCACCCCGGTCGAACGCCGACGCAGCCCGTGGACCTGGCCCCTCGTCGCCGTCGTGTCGGTGCTCGCCGTCGCCGTCATCGCGATCATCATCATCCTCGCGATCAATCCCACGGGTGACGGGGGCGAGACGCCGGGCCCGACGAACACGACCACGAAACCCTCGGTCTCGCCGTCGAGTTCACCCTCGAGCGACCGCGTGAACGTCGACCCCGCCGATTACGTCGGCCGGCCCTTCGACGAGGTGCGTCAGGCTCTCACCGATCTCGAACTCGTCGTCGAACAGGCCGACGGTCCGGCCGCACCGACGCCCGAGCAGGTCGGAACGGTGGTCAGTCTCAACCCGACCGGCAACGTCACGAAGGGCTCGACGATCACCGTGCGGGTTTACGGAGCCTTCGAGAATCCTGCGGCGCCGACGACGGCGACCGCACCCCCCGGACCGCATCTCTCCGGCGACGACGTGACGATCACCTTCCCGACCTATTCGGGCTGCCCGAGCGGTCACGCGCTCACCGGTTACTCGTTCACCGTGAACAACGGAACCTTCCCCGGCGGCAACCCCGTCTCGGCGGGAGCGACGTCGCTGACGGTCAACCTCGGTGATCCGGGCGACACCACGGTCACCTACGTCGCCCACTGCGACGGCGGCATCACGTCCAACCCCTCGGGCACGCTCACGATCCCCGTCAGCGGACCGTGATCATCCGGAAGTTACACTGACCTCGTGACCGACACCTCCGCGGGACCCCGCCTGCTCGCGGGCCGATACCAGATCGGCGAGCTCCTCGGCCGTGGGGGGATGGCCGACGTACACGTCGGGCTCGACGCGCGGCTGGGACGCAAGGTCGCGATCAAGCTGCTGAAGCCGTCGCTCGCGAACGATCCCGCGTTCCGGACTCGCTTCCGCCAGGAGGCCCAGGCCGCGGCCCGGATGGCGCATCCGACGATCGTGCGCGTCTACGACGCCGGCGAGGAGATCGCGCGCGACTCCTCCGGCCGCGAACTGCAGGTGCCGTTCATCGTCATGGAGCACGTCGAAGGGCAGTTGCTCAAGGATCTCGTCGCGCAGGGACCGCTGCCGGCCGAGCAGGCGATCCACATCGTCGACGGCATCCTCACGGCTCTCGAGTATTCGCACCGCGCGGGCGTCGTACACCGCGACATCAAGCCTGGCAACGTCATGGTCACCTCGACCGGCCAGGTCAAGGTCATGGACTTCGGCATCGCCCGCGCCATCTCCGACTCCTCGGCGACGATCGCGCAGACGAGCGCGATCCTCGGCACCGCGCAGTACTTCTCGCCCGAGCAGGCGCGCGGAGAAGCGGTGGATGCCCGCACCGACCTCTATTCGACGGGGGTCGTGCTCTACGAGCTGCTGACCGGCAAGCCGCCCTTCCACGGCGAGACCGCCGTCGCCACCGCCTACCAGCACATCAGCGAGCCCCCCGCACCGCCGAGCCGGCTCACCCCCGCGGTCACCCCCGCGCTCGACGCCGTCGTCCTGCACGCCCTCGCGAAGGATCGCTTCGAGCGCTTCCAGAGCGCGAGCGACTTCCGGCGCGGTCTCGAGGCCGCTGTCGCCGGCAAGCTTCCCGCCCGCGAGCTTGTTCCGGTCGACGACTTCAGTTCGGCGCTGTTCGGCGTGAATCCCAGCACAGGGGCCGCGTCTGAGGCCGCCCTCCGCCGTCTCGCGGACGACGACGGCGGAGACCGCCTCCCGCGCACGCAGAGCCGTCCGCCGGTGGCCTGGATCTGGGGCGGAATCGCGATGTTCGTCGTCATCCTCGTCGCCGCGGCCTGGTTCGTCTTCACGCTGCAGTCGCAGAACCTCGTCGGAGCGGGTGCGGCCATCGAGGTTCCCGATGTCGTGGGGATGGATGTCGAGGAGGGCACCCAGGATCTCGTCGACCTCGGGCTTACCGTGCAGCCGACCACCCGGCCGAGCGACGACGTGCCCGAGGGCGAAATCATGGAGCAGACCCCGGAGGCCGGAACCACCGTGTCGCCCGGCCAGGAGGTCGAGATCGTCGTGTCGTCGGGTGTCCCACTCGTCACGGTGCCGAGCCTCGTCTTCCAAAGCGAGGACGCGGCGAAGACTCAGCTCGGCGAGCTGGGCCTCGTCTACGGCACGACGACGGTGGCCTACTCTCCGAGCGTTCCGAGCGGCATCGTCATGGGAATCAAGGTTGAGGGCAGTGACGATCTCATCACCGCCTCGAGCCAGGTGCCCGCAGGCTCCACGATCGATCTCGTCGTATCCAACGGCTTGGTCGAGGTTCCCGATGTGAAGGGTCAGCCGATCGCGACAGCGAGGGCGACCCTCACCGGGGGCAATCTGCAGCTGCCTGTGAAGCTCGTGCTCGACAACTCCTGCACCGGCCAGGCCGTGGTCAGCCAGTCGGTCGTCGGCGAAGTCGCTCAGAAGACCCCGGTCACGCTCACCTACTGCTCGGGGTAACCGGCCTCGGGCGGCCTCAGCCGAGCTTGACGAGGGGGCTGAGCTGGGTCGCTCGCTCGGCGGCCTCCGGCAGGCCCGCGCCGGCCAGCCAGTTGCCGAGCATGCGGTATCCCCCTTCGGTGAGCACCGACTCCGGGTGGAACTGCACACCGTAAACCGGCGACTCGCGATGCCGCACTCCCATGATGACGCCGCCCTCGGTGCGCGCCGTCACCTCGAGCTCGGCGGGAACGGTGCCGTCGACGACGGCGAGCGAGTGGTAGCGCGTCGCGCGAAACGGCTGCGGCACGCCGCGATAGAACTCGCTGTCGTCGTGCCGGATGAGCGACGTCTTGCCGTGCATCAGTTCGTCGGCATGGGTCACGGTCGCGCCGAGCGCCTCGGCGATCGCCTGATGCCCCAGGCAGACGCCGAGCAAGGGGATGCCGGCGGCGAGCGCGGCATGCACGACGGGAATCGAGACTCCCGCCGCCGCCGGGGTTCCCGGTCCGGGCGAGATCAGCACCGCGTCGTAGCTGGCGATGCGGGACGCGGCGTCACCCGGCGCGAAGGCGTCATTGCGCACGACCTCGGTGGTCGCGCCGAGCTGCTGCAGATAGCCGTCGAGCGTGTAGACGAACGAGTCGTAGTTGTCGAGAACGAGAACCCGGGTCATCCGTCGACCGTCACATCCTGGGGGGCGACCATCTGGTCGATCACGGGGAAGACCCACATGACGAGGGCCGTCAGGATCGCGGCGACCGCGACGAGCAGAATGAACAGCCGAACCCACCACGGCCCGGGCAGCACGCGCCACAGAGCTCCGTACATCAGCCTGCTCCCGTCACGTTCGACGCGATCTCGGCGGGAACGCCGCCGGCTCGCGGATAGAAGGTGTCATAGACGCCGTACGCGATGATTCGCTCGGCCGTGGAGAAAAACGGATTGCACGTCGTGAGGGTCATGTAGCGCTCCGTCGCGTCGACGCCCGTCACCTGCGGAACGGGATTGAGCACGCCCACGCCGGTCGGGCGCACGTACTCGAGGTTGCGGAACGTGTATTGGTACCAGCCGTCGGGCGTCTCGACGTAGATGTGGTCGCCGACGTGCAACTGGTGGAGGTCGTGGAAGTTGCCGCCGCCGCTCGAGCGATGGGAGGCGAGCGCGAAATTGCCGAGCGCCCCGGGCATCTGTGTCGTCGGGTAGTGACCGATGTTGCCCTTGTTGAGCACATCGGTGGTGCCGACGCCCTCCGCGATCGGGCGGTAGTAGTCGCCGCCGAAGCGCGGGATGATCAGGTTGGCGAATCGTGCCGCGTTGGCCACCGCCGCGTGCACGGGCGGATCCTCCGCGACGGTCGGGTCGCCCTCGTCGCTCGGTGGGACGTCGGGGAACCCGGCATTCCAATCGTGGCCTTGCTCCACCGCTTCGGCGTTGAGCTGCCCTCCGACGATGACGTCCGCGAGCCAGACCTGATAGCCGAGGAAGGCGAGCACGAGCACGCCCGCCGTGATCAGCAGCTCGCCCAGCACGCCCACGACCGACAGCCGCCGACGCGGGCGGCGACGGGTGGCCCGGTCGCTCATCCCTCGATTCTACGTCGCACGGCTTCGGCCCGGGGTCGTGCCCGGGCGGCCTCCGTTAGACTGCTCCGCATGGCCCGATCCAACCCTTCGTCTTCAGCGCAGAAGGCCGACACCGCGAGCGCCGACCGCCGCGAGAACGTCCCCAACCCCGTATGGTTCAAGCCGATCATGTTCGGCTTCATGCTGCTGGGTCTGGCGTGGATCATCGTCTACTACTTGAGCCAGGGTTCGTGGCCCATCCCGGGCATCAACGAAGCGAACATCGCAATCGGGTTCGGCTTCCTCATCATCGGGTTCTTCATGACCACGCGGTGGCGCTAGGCGAATCCTTGGATTGAGTAGCGCCCGCTCCAGCGGACGCGTGTCGAAATCACACGGCTGTCATTCTCTCCACACTGTGGATGAGCCTGTGGAAAACCGTCCGGCTCAGAGCGCCGACCGCACGATCGCGAGCAGGATCAAGCCGACCACGACCGCGCCGACGATGAGGTACGGGGTGCGCGGCTTCGATCCCGCGCGGTCGTCGTAGCGCTGGAAGAGGTAGGTCACTCCCGCTCCGGCGATCAGTCCGCCGATGAGCTGGGGAAGCGTGAATCCGCCGAAGGCGATGTTGATCAGCAGGTTGATGCCGATGATGATGAGCGCCTGAGCGCGAGCGGGCGGATACGACCAGACGAAGATCAGGTACGAACCGAACATCCCGAACAGCACGCCGATGAGCCCGAACGCGGGCTGGCCCGAGAGCACCATCGCCGCGCTGCCGATCCCCGCCGCCGCGAGGGCGAGAACGAGGAAGCGGCCGCGCCCGAGATTCTTCTCGACGGCCGGTGCGGTCAGCAGGAAGAAGACCCCGCTGAGCAGGATCGAAATCAGGTAGACGGAATCCGGGGGATAGACGACCGCCGCGGTGAAGAACCGCCACACCTGCCAGCTCAGCGAGGGGAGCGCGAAAAGCGCGACGAAGGGCAGCCCTGCGGTGAACAGCCCGCCGACCCAGAGCACGACGATGAGGCCGATGATGCTCCAGCTGAGCATCGGGGTCTCAGACCCCGGCCGGAGCATCTGGCCGAGCGTGCCCTGCCATCCCGACGTGGTGCGCTGCGGACGAGACCGCGTGGCGCGCACCGGCCGCTTCTTCGCCGCCGGCCGCCGGTTCTCCCCAGCGTCGCGCCACGAAACGGAGCCGCCGGTCTCGCGGACGCATTCCGGGCAGTGAACGCCGACGGGCGCGAGAATCTGGCATTCCGGGCAGATCGTGCGCCCGCAGCGTTGGCACAGCACCCAGCTGGCGCGCTTCGGATGCCGGTAGCAGGCGTCCGGCGAAGTCTCCGTTTCCGTCACGAGGGCGCGTCGCTCACGGTTCGGGTGGCGGCTTCAGACCGCGTCGACGGAGATCGAGGTGATCACGACATCCTGCAGGGGCTTGTCGCGCCCGTCGGTGTCGACGGCTTCGATCGCGTCGACGACCCGCTTCGAGTCGTCGTCGACGACCTCACCGAAGATCGTGTGCTTGCCGTTGAGCCACGGGGTCGGCACGGTCGTGATGAAGAACTGGGAGCCGTTAGTGCCGCGGCCGCCCTGGATGCCGGCGTTCGCCATCGCCAGCAGGTAGGGGTCGGTGAAGTGCAGCTCGGGGTGGATCTCGTCGTCGAAGTTGTAGCCGGGGCCGCCGATGCCTTTGCCGAGCGGGTCGCCGCCTTGCAGCATGAACTGCTTGATGATGCGGTGAAAGATCACTCCGTCGTAGAGGGGACTGTTCTTCGTCTCCCCGGTTGCAGGGTCTTGCCACTCCTTCGTGCCCGTCGCGAGGCCGACGAAGTTCTCGACGGTGACCGGGGCGTGGAAACCGAACAGATTGATGCGGATGTCGCCGACGGTGGTGTGGACGGTGGCGACGTGAGTGTGCGCGGGCATTGCGCCATTCTCGCATGGAGCTCGTGATGGCAAGGCCTTCGGCGCAGTCCGCCGCCCATGGCAGGATGGCTCACGTCACGTCGTTTCTTTCGACCGGAGGATCACTATGGCACTGTCACGTAAGCGCCAGCGGGAGCTCAACCGCCTCAAGCGGGACGCTGAGCGCCTTTGGGACGAGCAGCGCGAGGCGATCGAGCACGCGACGGTCGTTCTGAAGGATGCCCGCCGCCAAGCGGCCAACTTCGCGCGTGAAGAGGTACGTCCCCGGGTGCGCGAGAGCTTCGGCACCGCTCGCGACGGGCTGGGTGCCGCCCGTGAGGCAGCGTCGACCGCGCGGGAGCGGTTCACCGACGACGTGCTGCCCGCGATCTCTGGCACCATCGGCTCCGCGCTGGCCGTGCTCGAGGCGGCGAAGAACCCCGCCGTTCGTGACGTGGTGCGCCGCATCTCGTCCGCCGGCCAGAAGGCGGGCGTCGTGACGCCGCCCAAGTCGAGCGGCCCCGGCAAATACATCCTCATCGGTCTCGGCGTCGTCGCGGTCGCCGGCATCGCTTACGCGGCGTGGCAGACGTTGCGCGCCGACGACGACCTCTGGATCGAAGACCTCGGGGATCCGGGCAGCGCCGACATCGGCGACGACGAGTTCTGAAACGGCGAAACGAGCGGCATCGGTCGGCCCGTCGGAGCGGGCATCCGCTGTCGGTGTCCCCGACGTGGAGCCTTGGGGAATCGAACCCCTGACCTCCTGCTTGGTGAAACAGGTGACGGCCCAGATCTGATCAAGGAGTCAGGTGGCGCTGCTTGTTCGGAGATCTTTGCGGAGAATCTTGCCGGACGCGCTCTTGGGTACCACGTCGATGAACTCCACAAGCCTGATCTTCTTGTGCGGGGCGATGCGTGTGGCGACGAAGGCGATCGCGTCGTCTGCGGAGAGCTCGGACCCCGGTTGACGGACGATGAACGCCTTCGGGATCTCGCCGGCGTCCTCGTCGGGGTGCGCGACGACGGCCGCATCCGCAATGTCGGGGTGAGTGAGCAGAAGTGCCTCGAGTTCGGCCGGCGCGACTTGGTATCCCTTGTACTTGATGAGTTCTTTGAGCCGGTCCACGATCCAGACCACCCCGTCCGCGTCCACACGGGCGATGTCGCCGGTGTGCAGGAACCCGTGCGGATCCAGGGTCTGTTCGGTCGCCCCGGCATTATTGAGGTACCCGGTCATGATGTTGGGGCCCTTCACGAGGAGCTCGCCCGGCTCGGAGAGTCCCTCACTCGGAACCTCGACCTCCGCTCCGGTGACGGTCTCGATCAGCTTCATCTCGATGTTCGGAACCGCGAGGCCGACCGATCCCAACGGCACGTCAGGACGCGCACGAGGCGTCACGTGCGAGACCGGGCTCATCTCCGTCATCCCGAAGCCCTGGAGCACTTCTACTCCGAGTCGACCGGAGACCGCTTGGGCGAGCGTTTCGTCCAGCGGGGCAGCACCGGAGAGCACAATCTGGACACTGGAGAGGTCGTACTGATCGACAAGGGGATGCTTGGCCAGCGCGACGGCGATCGGCGGGGCGATGAACACGTACGTGCACATGTGGTCCTGAATGATCCGCAGGAACTCCGACAACTCGAACTTCGGCTGGGTGACCAACACGGCACGCGCCCGCAGGGACAGGTTGAGCAGCACCGTCATCCCGTAGATGTGGAAGAACGGCAGTACCGCATGCACCGTGTCACTCCGGGAGACGCCGATCATGGGTGTGACCTGTGCGACGTTGGCGACGAGGTTCCGGTGCGTGAGCACAACGCCCTTGGGTTTGCCCGTCGTGCCGGACGAGTACGGCAGCACCGCCGGATGCGAGGCCGGGTCGAACATGATCGGCGGGGCGGGCTCCCCTAGATCGATGAGTTCGTCGATGCTCGTGTACCCGTCCGCGCGGTTGAGCAGAATGATCTGCGCGGCAGAGATGCCCGCCGCGCTCGTCGCCAACTCGACAGCAGGTAGCAGGGGAGACACCGTGATGACGAGTTTCGCGCCGGAGTCGACCAGTTGGTTCGCTATCTCGTCAGGCGTGTAGAGCGAGTTCACCGTGGTCGCCGTCGCGCCGGCACGGAGGATGCCGTGGAACGCGGCCACGAATGCCGGCACGTTCGGCGCCATCAGCGCGACGACATCGCCGACGCCGATCCCCCGCGCTGCGAGGCCTCCCGCGATGGCGTCGATCTGCCGCCTCAACGCACCGAAGCTGAGCGACGCGCCCGTGACACCGTCGACAACCGCGACCGTATCCGCCTCCTCGGCGCCCAGCCCGCCGAAGATGTAGTCGTAGACGCTGACCTCCGGGATGTCGACGTCCGGGTACGAACTCTTGATCGTCATGGATGCTCCTTCTCATTGTCAGTGCGACCGTTCACCGTGCAAGAAGTGGTGACGGCCGTCGATCCTCACCGCGCCCGTAACGACCGCGGTGTGCCAGCGGGCGCGTGGCTCAGCTCGTGAGGCTGTCCTGTCCCGCCCGCGCATCCAGGTCGCGGATGAGTTCACGCGTCTCGCGGCTTCCAGCGAGTTGAGCATCCATTGCGACGGCCAGCGCGCCCCGGAAGAGGGAGATGGCCGCCCAGCGGCGCGGACGCATCACTCGAGGTGCCCCCCTCTCGATGCCGTCGACGATCGCACCCGCGGCTTCTTGCGGCGAGATCCTTTTGTTCAGCACCCTCGGCAGAGCGCCGAGCAGCGCCTGAGCAGTCGGATCCTCGTCGACGCTCTGTCGGATCATGTCGGTGTTGATCATGGCGAAGTAGGCAGTGGTCGCCTGGACACCGAATGCCGCGAGCTCGACCCGGAGCCCACGGCCCAGCTGCTCGACCGCCGCCTTGCTCATCGCATACGGCACCGTGCCGGCCCCGTTGATGTACGAGAAGACCGAGGAGACGAGCGCGATGTTCCCACGATTCTCGATCACCTGCGGGAGCGCCGCCTGGACCGTGTTGAGCGCGCCACGCACGTTGATGTCGAGGATCCGGTGAACGACCTTCGGGTCTGCAGCACGCACCGTCGTCCCGCGCGCGGCAACTCCGGCGTTCGCGATGGCGATGTCGAGACGCCCGAACCTTTCGGCGACGGCGGCGACGGCCTCGCGCATGTCGTCGATCTCGGTGACGTTGCCCCGCAGGGATAGTACCGCCGCTCCCGCGGGATGAACCTGCGCGGGTGGGTCGATGTCCACGACCGCGACGGATGCGCCGCGGGACACGAGCTCCGCTGCGGTGGCGGCTCCCAAGCCCTTGGCTCCACCCGTGATCAGGGCGACCTTGCCAGCCAGTGAACGCTTGCTTCTCATCTGTTCTGCACCTCTCTGTGCTTCCCATGACTCGCGACGTCTTCTGTCGCCTCATGCCGCCCGCGTCGATGCGGGCAGCCGAACGTGGCCCCCACCCGGTCGATGGCCTCCCGGGTGGGGGCGATCTACTCCTTGCCGAGGAACGCCAACACGGCGGGGACGAACTCGCGGTGGTGTTGGAAGACCCCGCCGTGTCCCGAATCGGGGTAAATGATCAGCTCGGAGTTCGGCAGCCGGTGCGCAAGATCTGCGGAGTGCTCGCTGGCGACCATGAGATCGTTGTCGCCGTTCGCGACCAGGACAGGGGCCGTGATCACGGAAAGATCGTCGGGTGCGTGACGACCGCCCCCGACGATGGCCTGAAGCTGCGCGTGTCGGGCCTGTCGGGTGATCTTCTTGTCGCGGTCCGTCGTGCGCTCGGCGAGTCTGCGGAAATAGTCGGCGGCGGCAGCCTTGCCCACCGGGGTGCGGGGGAAGAACAGGAAGTTCCTCGGATCCTTGCCCGTCAGGAGCGACTTGAGCACGGCGCCTCCCACGATGCGGCGCATCCTGTCGATGCCGCCTCCACCTCGCGGCCCGGAACCGGCGATGATCATGCGTCTCACGAGCTGCGGCGCCTGCAGCGCGACCATCTGGGCCACGGCCCCGCCGACGGAGAACCCGAACAGATCGACCCGCTCGTACCCCAGGGCGCGGATGACGGCGATGGCGTCTTGCGCCATCGCATCCAGGTCGTCCGGAACCTCGGATCCCGATCCGCCCACACCCCGATTGTCGAACGCGATGACGTGATGGTTCGTGGCGACCCCATCCAACACTCGCGGATCCCAATCATCGAGAACAGCGCCGAAGTGATGCAGGAACACCACTGGTACCCCGCCTGCAGTGCCGAGCTCCCGGTACACGTACTCCGTACCGTCGACACGCACACGCTTGGTCGGCGTGTCTTTCCAACTGACCACATCCAGATCCCCGCGTCGCCCGGTCCTCCGGGAAGCCTCTTCGCTTCTTTGCATATTACGATCATAATATATGTGACCGCGAGATGCCAAACG
>CBFGZU010000033.1:0-19673 GCA_965653335.1 uncultured Pseudolysinimonas sp. | reverse complement strand
CAAGCAGCGGTTCCGCCCCCATTCACGCCCGGAACGCGGGTATCCAGCCACTACATCTCGGGCAATGAAGCCCTACGCGGGAGCATCGGCGCCGCGCCGCGCTGGCACCTACACGGCATGCGACACCTATGGGGGGTTACGATCGTCACATCCGCGACATACACTGGCATCTTCATCCGACAGAAGAGCGACAGGACGGCGCCATCAAGATCGACAGCCAAAGTAGACCCTCTAGCAAGCAGAAGCCATAACAAGAGACAGAAGAAGCAGAACGCCAACATGGTCAAGGTCAGCTCCGCACCTACTCGATCGACCTCTCACGGTCGGTCTATCGGAAACGAAATCGGCGACATCATCAGGACGCTCAGCCAGGCCATTGGAAAGAAGGCGGTTGCCGCAATCGTCCAAAAGGAAGTGCGCACTGTCGAACGATGGCTAGCTGCAAAGAGTGCAAGCGTCGGCGCCGAGACTGAACGGATACTGCGCGACACATTCCAGATCTATCGGGTTCTCTCGGATGCGGGCGACAGTGACTACACGATCCGAGCATGGTTCCTTGGGATGAACCCACTCCTCAACGACCACTCGCCAATTGAGCTGCTGATTGAGGGGCGAGCACGCGCCGTGATTGCAGCTGCGCGGTCGTTTGCGGATGCCTAGCGTCGAGCCAATCACAAGCAGCGCACCGGAGATCCTCTATAGAGTCGGCCGCCACCCCGACGTCTTGAGGTTCGCGTCTATTGATCCGCTGGTCGCCGATCAGGATGACGTGGGCAACCGCTTTGACGTGGTGGGTGGTGGCGTCTTGTACGCCGCCACCACCGCCGTCGGTGCCTACAAGGAGACGATTGCCTTCGCCCGCGCAGCGGCGAGCAGCGGCGTCTACTCTTCGGTGACTGGAGAGCACTTCATGAATCCCGGCAACTTGCCGGCTGATTGGCGGGACAAGCGAAGACTGGCTCGATTCCAACTCGTTGACGCACCGCCCTTCCTTGATCTGGAAAGCGATCAGACACTCTCTTACCTCACAGAGGCCATGTCTGAGACCCTCTCCGGGCTGGGCGTCGAGACTCTCGATCAGGGGCGTGTTCGCGGGCCAAATCGCCTTCTGACACGCGCAATCGCGTTGTTCGCCTACACATCCGTCGACGAGTATGACGAGGCGAAGTACTCCGGTGTTCGCTACTCATCCAAGTTCCAGTCGCACGAGTGTTGGGCGATTTTCCAGGGAGTAACGATCGGAGACCAGACCTTCAGCGTCATTGAGAAGAACGACACCGAACTCGCGGCAGCGGCTCGAGCACTCAACGTCAAGGTTCACTGAATCAGGCAGAGCGCTCCGCACGTCGTGATCGTCACGGGTCGCCTGCGTTTGCGTGAGTGGGCCACGGAGGGGGGAGGACGCCTCAGTTGAGGCCGAGAGTCTTGAGTAGGTTCGGCTGCTTCTTGGGGGCAGGCGGAATCGCTTCGCCCGCGTGGTACCGGCGCAAGACCTCGGCCTCCACGGCGGCGTAGAGCTCGTTGAGCGCCCGGTTGTGAATTCGGGAGACCCCGCGCAGCTCCGGGTACTCGGCGACGGTCGCGACCCAGCGCTTGTCGTCGCCACGCTCGATGAAGTAGCTGTAGCCCCGCACGTCGATCGCCATCTCGACCCTCCGGTCCGTCGCCACGAGGCTACCTCGTGCGCCGCGCCGTAGAATCGCCCTGACCCGCGGCACCCGACGGGTCGGAACGGGGAGTCGGAATGCCGAGCAGCCTCCTGCGCGCGGGCACCATCGCGGCGTTGGCCGTGCTGACGTTCACCCTCGCGGGGTGCGTCGAGACGCCGATCCCGACGCCGACGCCGACGCCGACGTCGACGAGCGGCGGGACGGCAGCACCTGTCGATCCCGAGATCGACCTCGACGGATCGGCCGACGACAACCGCGCCTACTTCGACCAGGTCAACGCCGAGCTGATCGCCGCCGGGGGAGCTCTCGACGGGCGCGCGTTCATCGACAACCTCGTCGCCGCCGGGTACCCGAAGACCGACATGGAAGTCACCTCCGACCGCACCGCGATCAACGGAGCAGCCGACAACATCCAGTTCACCGTTCGTCTGGGCGACACCTGCCTCATCGGCCAATACGGCAACATCGGCTACGCCTCCACGACCGCCGAGCTGCTGACCACCGGTCGCTGCCTCGTCGGCGCCACGCGTCCCATCGACTGGTGACGCTGGAGCATGGAGCGAAGACCATTTCTGGTCTTCGCTGCGACGCCAGTCCCGGTGGCCGTCTCGGCCGCCGGTTCCGTTCGTCCGGTGGGTGCTGCGACCGCTCCTAAGCTGGAGGGTATGGCCGAATACATCTACTCGATGGTGCGCGCCCGCAAAGCGGTCGGCGAAAAACTCATTCTCGATGACGTCACGATGGCGTTCCTGCCGGGCGCGAAGATCGGCATGGTCGGCCCCAACGGTGCCGGTAAGTCGACGATCCTGAAGATCATGGCCGGGCTCGATACCCCGAGCAACGGCGAAGCGAAGCTCACGCCGGGGTTCAGCGTCGGCATCCTCATGCAGGAGCCCGTGCTCGACGAATCCAAGACGGTACTCGAAAACGTGCAGGAGGGCGTCGGGCCGATCATGGCCAAGCTCGCCCGGTTCAACGAGATATCGCTCGCGATGGCCGAGCCGGATGCCGACTTCGACACGCTGCTCGCTGAAATGGGGCACCTGCAGGAGGAGATCGACGCCGCCAACGCGTGGGACCTTGACGCCCAGCTGGAGCAGGCGATGGATGCCCTCCGCACCCCGCCGGGCGACGCCGCGATCGCACCGCTCTCCGGAGGTGAGAAGCGCCGGGTCGCGCTCACCAAGTTGCTGCTGAGCAAACCCGACCTGCTGCTGCTGGATGAGCCCACCAACCACCTCGATGCCGAGAGTGTGCTCTGGCTCGAGCAGCACCTCAAGTCGTACCCCGGCGCTGTCATCGCCATCACCCACGATCGGTACTTCCTCGACAACGTCGCCGAGTGGATCGCCGAAGTCGACCGCGGCCGGCTCATCGGCTACGAAGGCAACTACTCGACCTACCTGGAGAAGAAGGCTGAACGCCTCGACATCCAGGGCAAGAAGGATCAGAAGCTCGCCAAGCGTCTCAAGGACGAGCTCGAGTGGGTGCGTAGCAGCGCGAAAGGCCGCCAGACGAAGTCGAAAGCTCGACTCGCTCGCTACGAGGAGATGGCCGCCGAAGCCGACCGTACGCGCAAACTCGACTTCGACGAGATCCAGATCCCGCCGGGGCCGCGGCTGGGCCAGATCGTCATCGAGGCGAAGAACCTCTCCAAGGGTTTCGACGACCGCGTGCTCATCGACGGGCTGTCGTTCACGCTGCCACCCAACGGCATCGTGGGCGTCATCGGCCCGAACGGTGTCGGTAAGACGACGCTGTTCAAGACGATCGTCGGCCTCGAGCCGCTTGACGGGGGCGACCTGAAGATCGGCGAGACGGTCAAGATCAGCTACGTCGACCAGAGCCGCTCCAACATCGACCCGAACAAGACCCTGTGGGAGGTCGTCTCCGACGGCCTCGACATCATCGTCATCGGCAAGACCGAGGTGCCGTCGCGCGCCTACGTGTCGAAGTTCGGCTTCAAAGGTCCCGACCAGCAGAAGAAGGCCGGTGTGCTCTCCGGCGGTGAGCGCAACCGGCTCAACCTCGCGCTCACCCTCAAAGAGGGCGGCAACCTGCTGCTGCTGGATGAGCCCACCAACGACCTCGACATCGAGACCCTCTCGAGCCTCGAGAACGCGCTACTCGAATTCCCCGGCTGTGCCGTGGTCATCACGCACGACCGGTGGTTCCTCGACCGGATCGCGACGCACATCCTCTCCTATGAGGGCACCGACGACAATCCCGCCAACTGGTACTGGTTCGAGGGCAACTTCGAGGCGTACGAGGCGAACAAGATCGAGCGACTCGGCCCCGAAGCGGCGGCCCCGCACCGCGCCACCCACCGTCGCCTCACGCGGGACTGAGCGCATGGCCCGCCTCCACGTTCCGATCGCGCTCCGCTTCAACGATCTCGACGCCTACGGCCACGTCAACAACGCGGCGATGATGACCCTGCTCGAGCAGGCTCGGATCGCCGTCTACTGGGGTGCCGACGACCTCCGGGTGGAAGGCGTCAACGACCCCGAGTCGCCGATCGCCGACATCCGAGTCGGGCACACCTCGACGCTCGTCGCGCGCCAAGAGATCGAGTATCTTGCCCCCGTGCCGTACTTCCGGGCCCCGCTCGACGTGCAGTTGTGGATCGGCAGGCTCGGCGGTGCGAGCCTCGAGATCTGCTACGAGGTGTGCTCACCCGAGGGCACCGAACCGCAGACGATGTTCGCGAAAGCGGTGACGACGATCGTTCTCGTCGATTCCACGACGGGGCGCCCCCGGCGCATCACCGATCGGGAGCGCGCCGCGTGGGCATCCCACGTCGAGGCGCCCGTCGAGTTCATGAAGCGTTCCTAGCGCTCCTCTTCGCGAGTCGGGTGCCCGCCAACGGCATCGGCGATTGACGATAGTGTGTACCGCACAGTAATGTGTGGGGCGTGAGTGAGAACGACAACCCGCAACTGCAGGAGCTGAGGCGCGGCACGGCCGTTCTCGCCTGCCTGCTGATGCTTCGCAGCCCGCAATACGGGTACGCGCTGCTCGAACAACTCGCGGCGGCCGGCATCCCCGTGGAAAGCAACACGCTCTACCCGCTGCTACGTCGCCTGGAATCCCAGGGGCTGCTCGCCAGCGAGTGGAACACCGACGAGTCGCGGCCGCGCAAGTTCTACCGCACGAGCCCCGCCGGAGACTCGCTCGCCGACATACTCCTCGCCGACTGGAACAACCTCCAGACGTCGATCGACCGAATCTCCCGAAAGGAGACCTCATGAGCACCACCCGCCGCCCCGTCGGCCGTCCCGTGGCCGACACCCTCACCGACCGCTACATCTGGGCGGTGCTCAAGTCGCTGCCGGAGGCCAAGCGCGCCGACATCGACCGGGAGCTGCGCGGCAGCATCGCGGATGACATCGACGCCCGCGTCGCAGCCGGCGAGACACCGGATGCCGCCGAGCGTGCGGTACTGACCGGGCTCGGCGAGCCGATGCGCCTCGCCGCCGGGTACGCTGGGCGCCCGCTGGCGCTCATCGGGCCCGCCCTGTACGTCGACTACGTGCGGCTGCTGAAGCTGCTTCTGGTGATCGTCGTGCCGATCGTCGCGATCACGACATTCGTGATCAACGCGCTGACGGGCGAAGATCCGGGTGGCCTCATTGGCGGCACCATCGGCATCGTCATCAGCGTCGGCGTGCACGTGTGCTTCTGGGTGACCCTCGTCTTCGTGCTCGTCGAGCGCACGGGCGCGGCCAAGACCTCGGGGCTCACGAGCAACGCGCCGTTCGACCCCGATGACCTCCCGGTGGTCTCGACGGGCACGACCGGTGGGCGGAGCGAGCTGATCGCATCCCTCGCCTTCTCGCTGCTGGTGCCGATCGCGCTCGTCTGGCAGCAGATCTCCTCGAACTTCAAGGATGCCGACGGAACACCCATCCCCGTGATCAACCCCGACCTGTGGTCGTTCTGGCTGCCCTACCTGATCGCGCTCGCCGTGCTGACCGCCATGTTCGCGGTGGTGCTCTACCGCGTCGGACGGTGGACCTGGCCGCTCGTCGTCGTCAACGCGGTGATCACCGTCGCAACGATTGGGCCGATCGTCTGGCTGGTCGCCACCGGCGTCGCGCTGAACGAGGAGTACCTTGACCGGCTCGGGTGGGCGGACTTCGTCGCCGCCGGCAGCCCGGGCGCGACCGTCACGTCGATTGCACTCGTCGCCATCGCCGGGTGGGCCATTGCCGACAGTGCGATCAAGACCGTGCAGGCTGACAGGTCAGCCGCGCGCTCCTAGGCTGTGGCGACCCGCACCATGCCCTCTTGCGCCACCGTGGCCAGCAGGGTTCCGTCGCGGCTGAAGATGCGCCCGAACGACAACCCGCGGCCGCCGATCGCGGCTGGCGACGCCTGCTCGTAGAGCAGCCACTCGTCGACGCGACCGTCGCGGTGCCACCACATCGCGTGGTCGAGGCTCGCCGCCTTCAACCCGGGGGTGCCCCACGCGACCCCGTGCGCCCGCAGGATCGGCTCGAGGATGGAGTAGTCGCTCGCGTAGGCGAGTGCCGCCCGGTGCAGGTTGGGGTCGTCGGGCAGTCGGCCGAACGCCTTCATCCACACCGCTTGCTTCGGCGAGCGCTCTCCGTCGCCCGGAAAGTAGACGGGCTGCTGAACATGACGGATGTCGAACGCGCGCTGCGTCGACCAGAACTTCGCGACCGGATGGTCGGAGCCGCCGAGCACATCGGCCGTGCTCGGCAGCGACTCCGGATCGGGCAACCCGTCGGGAATGGTCACCGAGTGTTCGAGGCCCGGATCCTGATCCTGGAACGACGCGATCATCGACAGAATCGGTTCGCCGTTCTGATAGCACTGGGTTCGGCGCGTCGCGAAGGAACGGCCGTCGTGGATGCGGTCGACGGAGAAGGTGATGGGCTGCTCGACATCGCCAGGTCGAAGGAAGTAGCCGTGCATCGAATGCACTTTGCGGTCCTCGGGAACGGTGCGCGTCGCGGCGACGAGCGCTTGCGCGAGAACCTGCCCGCCGAACACCCGCCCGCCCGGCATCCACTGACTCGGACCGGTGAAGATGTCTTCCCGGGTGCGTGCTCCGGTGTCGGTCAGATCGAGGGCGGCCAGAAACCCTGCCAGGGGATCGCTCACGGGTTGTAGTTTAGGAGGCGCATGAGCACCTTCACTCTCACCGATGCTCCCTCCCTCGACGATCTCCAGGTCTACCTGTCGCGTGCCGCACGGGTCGAGGAGAGTTCCGTGCGCCTGATCGCCGGTTCGGGGGTGCTCGCGGTCTACTGTTCGGTTTTCGTGCCCGCCGGGCTGCTCGACGAGAGTTCGACGATCCTCGGCCTGCGCACCCTCGCGCTCAGCGAAGCAGCCGACTTCGACGTCGTCGTGCCGGTGCGATCCCTGATCCAGCGCATCGAGCGAGTTCAGGCCGACGGTGCCACGACGGTCGGTCTGCCCATGGAGGTCAGCACCGCGACGTGGGCCGCGATCTCACCCCCGCGCGGCGGGTGGCAGCAGATCGGGGAGGTGTCGCCGGTCGTGCTCGAGGAGGCGGCGCGAGCCGGCATCCGGGATGTCGCCGCAGCTGTTCCGGACGGCGTCGGCGAGCAGATCGTACGTCGCGTTCGCGGGGAGATCTGGGGCCGACCCATCGCTGGTGCCGAGCACATCCCGTCGGGAGCTGCCTTCGCCGCCTTCGCGCTCGGCTTCCTCGGCGACGACCCGGCGCGGGTGTACGAGGTGGGCCCGTGGACCCGCCTCTCGACGCAACGCGGCCACGTGCTCGTCAAGCGCCGGGCGTGGAACCTCCTCCGCTGACGTTGCCCGGGGGCGCCGCCATCCGAACCGACTCACGAGTCAAGAGCGGGGACCCCTGCCCCGATTGACTCGCGAGTCGGTTCGGATGTCGGCGCAGCCTCAGGCGGGTTCGCTCCGTCAGAGAGCGTCGGCGATCGCCTGGCCCGCGGAGCGACCGGTGAAGAGGCAGGCGCCGAGGAAAGTGCCCTCGAGGGAGCGGTAACCGTGCACGCCGCCGCCACCGAAGCCGGCGACCTCGCCGACCGCGTAGAGACCGGGGATCGGTGTGCCGTCGGCCGCGAGCGCGCGACTCGACAGGTCGGTCTGGATGCCGCCGAGGCTCTTGCGGGTGAGCACGTGCAGCTTGACGGCGATCAGCGGGTGGTGGGCCGGATCAAGGAAGCGGTGCGGCTTCGCGACCCGGATGAGTTTGTCGCCGCGGTAGCGCCGCGCGCCGCGCAGGGCGGTGATCTGGGCATCCTTCGTGAACGTGTTCTCGATCTCCCGGTCGCGGGCCTCGATCTCGTACTTCATCTCGTGGACGTCGATCTCCACGTCGCCGGAGAGTCTCTTCATGCCGGCGAAAAGTTCGTCGAGGCTCTCGGCCACCACGAAGTCGACGCCCTTCTCCTTGAACGCCTCGACGGCATCCGTCGCGCCTTTGCCGAGTCGCTGCTTGAGCAGTTCGCGCACGCTCTTGCCGGTGAGGTCGGGGTTCTGCTCGCTGCCGGAGAGCGCGAATTCCTTCTCGATGACGCTTTGTGTGAGCACGAACCAGGAGTGGTCGTGGCCAGTCGAGCGCAAGTGCTCGAGCGTGCCGAGGGTGTCGAATCCGGGAAAGAGCGGCACCGGCAGGCGGCGACCGGTCGCATCGAACCACAGACTCGACGGTCCCGGCAGAATGCGGATGCCGTGGTCGGCCCACACGGGCGCGTGGTTCTGGATGCCTTCGACGTAGTGCCACATGCGGTCGCGGTTGACGAGGGTGGCGCCCGCGTCTTCGGAGATGCCGAGCATGCGCCCGTCGACATGGACCGGCACGCCGCTGAGCATCGTCGTGGGAGCGGTGCCGAGCCACTCCGGCCACCATTCGCGCACGAGTTCGTGGTTGCCCCCGATCCCGCCGCTCGCGACGAGCACGGCGCCCGCGTCGAGAGCGAACTCGTCGGTGATCTCCCGGTTCGAGGCCTCGCCGCGGGCGGCCTCCGACGGCGCGAGGATGCTGCCGCTCACCCCGGTGACCGTTCCCTTGGTGACGGTGAGCGCATCCACTCGGTGTCGGAAGCGCAGGTCGACGAGACCCTTCTCGACACCCTGCCGCACCGCCTTGATGAACGGCTCGAGGATGCCAGGGCCGGTGCCCCAGGTGATGTGGAAGCGGGGCACCGAGTTGCCGTGCCCGGTCGCCGTGTAGCCGCCGCGTTCGGCCCAGCCGACGACGGGGAAGAACTTCACGCCCTTCGAGGCGAGCCACTCGCGTTTCTCGCCCGCGGCGAAGGCGAGGTAGGCCTCCGCCCACTGCCGGCCCCAGGCATCCTCGTCGTCGCGATCGAATTCGGCGCTCGCGAACCAGTCCTGGCGAGCGAGCTCGTGGGAGTCTCTGATGCCCATGCGGCGCTGCTCGGGCGAGTCGACGAGGAAGAGCCCGCCGAACGACCACCACGCCTGGCCGCCGAGACCCGATTCGGGCTCCTGATCGAGCACGACGACCCGCTTGCCGGCCTCGACGAGCTCCGCCGTGGCGACGAGACCCGCCAATCCGGCCCCGATGACGATCACGTCGGCGTGCGCAGGCATGCAAGCCCCTTTCCCTGAACTCCGAGGCTAGCTGGCCTCCCCCGTTCGGGGTTCATCCTCGCGGATGAACGCTGACTATTCGTCGAACGTGTTGACCATGGCGTGCGCTGCCCGCTCCAGGTAGTCCCAGAGCATGTTTTCGTGCAGCGGCGAAAGCCCGAGGCCCTCGACGGCAACCCGCATGTGACGCAGCCAGCGGTCGCGGGCATCCGGGTTGACTTTGAAAGGGTCGTGCCGGATGCGCAGCCGCGGGTGGCCGCGCTGTTCGCTGTAGGTGCCGGGCCCGCCCCAGTACTGTTCGAGGAATCCGGTGAGCCGCTGGATCGCCCCCTCGAGGTCGTCGTGCGGGTACATCGGCCAGAGCACCTCGTCGGTCTGGATGCCGTCGTAGAACGCGCGGACGAGTTTCTCGAAGGTCGCGCGGCCGCCGACTTCGCGCCAGAAGTTGCTGCCGACCGGCTCGCCGCCGGGACCGTCGCGCAGCAGCAGATCGTTCATCGCGTTCCCCAGGTTCCGGTGGCCATCCTTCCATTCTCGTCGCTCCCCGCCGCTCGCCGCCGCCACCCCCGCCCATCCCCGGTTTGGTCCGCCTTCCGCGAATCCGGCCCGTGTGAATCGTGCGGCACCATTCGCGGATGGCGGACCAACGCGATCGGCGCCGCACGGGATGTAAAGAATAGTTGACAGGGTGTATGGATCAGTTTACAGTTGCGTGTGTCAAAGATTGTTGACACACGTTCATCGACGAAGGGGAACCCGTGTCCTACGAAGAGAAGAACACCTGGGTGTTCGCGGTCATCGCTCCGCTCGGATTCATCGTCTACCTCGTGCTGCTATTCACCCAGCTCGACGGCAGACCCCTCGCGGAAGCCGATTACGTCTGGCCGATGGCCGGCACCATCCTCGGCGCGATCGTCGCCGGAATCCTCGGAGGGATCGTCGTCGGGATCGTCACGGGGATCGCATCCGGCGGCAAGGATGCCGGCAAGGCGGACCAACGCGACAAGCAAATCGGCCGATTCGGCGAACAGGTCGGCAACTCGTTCGTCGTGATCGGCGGCGTCGGCGCCCTCCTGCTGTGTTTCATCGAAGCGCCGCACTTCTGGATCGCCAACCTGCTCTACCTGTGCTTCGTGCTCGCCGGCATCCTGTCGAGCATCGCGAAACTCGTCGCCTACCGCCGCGGGTTCCACGCATGGTGAAGCCCACGAAGGTGACCAACGGCATCCGCGCGCTGCGGTTCGCCGCCGGCGAGATGACGCAAGCGGAACTCGCCGAACGGGTCGGCGTCACCCGCCAGACGGTCATCGCGATCGAGCAGGGCCGATACTCGCCGTCCCTCGAGATGGCCTTCCAGATCGCCCGCGTCTTCGGGGTGGGTCTCGACGACGTCTTCAGCTACCAACCCGACGAGGAGTCGACATGAAAGCAATCCGGCAGACCCGATACGGCACGAGCGACGTGCTGAAGCTCGTCGACATCCCGACCCCCGAACCCGCGCCGGGCGACGTGCTCGTCGAGGTGAAAGCCGCCGGCGTCACGATGGGCGACTGGCATCTCATGAGAGGCGAACCCGAGATCATGCGGCTCGCCCTCGGCCGACGTGGCCCGAACGCCGCGGTACGCGGCATGGAGGTGAGCGGTGTCGTCGCCGCGACCGGTGAGGGCGTCACGCGCTTCGCCGTCGGCGACGAGGTCTTCGGCTGGTCGAGCGGCGCCTTCGCGGAGTTCGCGATCTCGCCCGAGAATCGACTCGCGGCGAAACCGGCGACGATCACCTACGAGGAGGCGGCGACTGCGCCGTTCGGCGGCGGCACGGCGATCCAGGGCATCCGGGCGGCGCGCATCCATCCGGGTGACGAGGTGCTCGTGATCGGCGCGGGCGGCGGGGTCGGGGTGTTTCTCGTGCAGCTCGCCCGGCTCGCCGGCGCCCGCGTCACGGGTGTCGCGAGTGCGGGCAAACTCGACCTCGTGCGGTCGCTCGGAGCGGCCGAGGCCGTTGACTACCGCAGCGACGACCTCACCCGGTTCGCGGGACGCTTCGCCGTCGTGTTCGACATCGCCGGGGCGCGGCCGCTCGGGCTGCTGCGGCGGCTCACCCGACGGGGCGGCACGATCGTGCTCGTCGGCGCGGAAGGCGGGGGGCGGATGCTGGGACGCCTCGGGCGCAACCTCCGGGCCGCGCTGTGGTCGCCCTTCGTGTCGCAGCGGTTCGTCACCCTCGTCGCGAGCGACGACGGTCGCGACTTCGAAGAGCTGCGCGTGCACTTCGAGGCGGGCGACGTGCGCTCCCCGGTGGGCGCGACCTACTCGCTCGCGGATGCCCCGCGCGCGCTCGACGACCTCGCCGCCGGTCGCATCCCGGGCAAGGCTGTCGTCATACCGACCGCGGGTTGAGTAGCGCCCGCCGCAGGCGGACGCATGTCGAAACCGCGCCCTGCGGGTACTCATCCACCGGCGGCTAGGCGGAGCGGTCGCGCTGCTGGGCGCGGAGGGCGCGCTCGACACCCGCGAGGTTCTCGATCACCAGGCGGCGCAGGGCCGGAATGTCGGGGTGGGCGTCGAGCCAGGCGTTGGTGGCATCCACGAGCTGCCGCGAGGCGAGCGGTGCCGGGTAGAAGCCGAGGATGACGTACTCGGCGATCTTGTAGGAGCGCTCCTTCCAGATGCGGTCGAGTGCCTCGAAGTACGGCGCGACGAGCGGCTCGAGTGCGGTGGGGGAGTTGACGTGGTGGTAGCCCATCCCGGAGGCGCGCAGTACGACGTTCGGAATCGTGGCATCGGTGAGCGCCGCATCAAGTGCCGCCTTCTTGTCACCGGTCGCGCGTGCGCGGGCCGCGGCCTGCTGCCCGTTGGCGGTCATGTCGTCGTCGAACTGCGCGATGATCTCGGCCTCGCCGGCCTCGCCCAGGAGCACGAGGCCTTCGAGCACCTCCCAGCGCAGGTCGGTGTCGATTTCGAGCCCGTCGAGCGTGACCGTGCCGTCGAGCAGACCCCTGAGCGTCGCCGCATGAGCAGGCGTCGACGGGATGTTGGCGAAGAACTTCACGAATTGGAACTGTGCGTCGCTCCCGGCAGCCGCCGACGACGCGAGCTCCCACAGAGCGTCGCCGACGCGTTCGATCGTCGCGGCGCGCTTCTCGGGTGCGACGTAGAGCCGGGCCACCTGGGTGAGCTGGGTGAGCGACAGGCGCATTGTCGTCGACTCGGTTTCGGTCGCGATGTTGCCGAGCACGAGGTCGACGTAGTCGCTCGAGGCGACCTCGGCATCCCGGGTGGCATCCCAGGCGGCGCCCCAGACGAGCGCGCGGGCGAGCGGGTCTTCGATGTCGGCGAGGTTGTCGATCGCGAACTCCCATGAGGCGTCGTCCATGCGGATTTTCGCGTAGGCGAGGTCGTCGTCGTTGAGCAGGATGAGCGCGGGCCGCTTCAGCCCCACGAGCTGTTCCACGGTCGTCGACGCGTCGGCGGCGATGTCGAGTTCGACGCGGTGGGTGCGCACGACCTTCGGCGACAGGTCGCCCGCGACGCCGGTGTTGCCTGCGCCATCAGCTATGTCGTAGAACCCGATCGCGAGGCGGTGCGGGCGGATGGTCGGTTGCTCGTCGATCGCGGTCTGCGTGATCTCGAACCGCGTGATGGTGCCGTCGTCATCGACCGACACGACCGGCTTGAGGGTGTTGACGCCCGCGGTCTCGAGCCACAGCTTCGACCACGAGGTCAGCTCGCGACCCGAGGTGATCTCCAGTTCGCGGAGCAGGTCGGAGAGTTCGGTGTTGCCGTACTCGTGCTTTCTGAAGTACGCCCCGACGCCCGCGAAGAACGCCTCGACACCGACCCAGGCGGCGAGCTGCTTGAGCACGGAGCCGCCCTTGGCGTAGGTGATGCCGTCGAAGTTGACCTGCACATCTTCGAGGTCGCGGATGTCGGCGACGATCGGGTGCGTCGACGGGAGTTGGTCTTGCTTGTAGGCCCAGCTCTTCTCCATCGCCTGGAATGTCGCCCAGGCTTCGGTCCACTCGGTGGCTTCGGCCGTCGCGATGGTGGAGGCCCACTCGGCGAACGACTCGTTGAGCCACAGGTCGTTCCACCACTTCATGGTCACGAGGTCGCCGAACCACATGTGGGCGAGCTCGTGCAGGATCGTGACGACCCGGCGCTCCCTGATCGCGTCGGTGACCTTCGACCGGAACACGTAGGTCTCGGTGAAGGTGACGGCGCCGGCGTTCTCCATCGCGCCCGCGTTGAACTCGGGAACGAACAGCTGGTCGTACTTCGCGAACGGATACGGGTAGCCGAACTTCTCTTCGTAGTACGCGAAGCCGCGACGGGTGATGTCGAAGATGTAGTCGGCGTCGAGGTACTGCATGAGCGATTTGCGCGCGTAGACCCCGAGCGGGATGACGCGGCCGCTGCTGCTCGCGAGCTCGCTGTGCACCGACTCGTAGGGTCCGGCGACGATCGCGGTGATGTAGGACGAGATGCGGGGGGTCGGCTCGAACGCGAACACGTTCTTGCCGTCGCGGGTCTCGGGTGTCGGCGTGGGCGAGTTCGACACGACGACCCAGGTGTCAGGGGCGGTGACCGTGAAAGTGAATGCCGCTTTGAGGTCGGGCTGTTCGAATACCGCGAACACGCGGCGGCTGTCGGGCACCTCGAACTGCGAGTAGAGGTACACCTCGCCGTCGACCGGGTCGACGAAGCGGTGCAGGCCCTCACCGGTGTTGGTGTACGCGAAGTAGGCGTCAACGACGAGGGTGTTGGATGCGGTGAGCCCGGCGAGGGGGATGCGCGCGCCGTCGGCGATGGCGGCATCCAGTTCGATGCCGTTGAGGGTGATCGCGTGCACCTTCGCCGTCAGGGCGTCGATGAACGTCGCGGAGCCGGGTGTCGCGTCGAAGACGACGGTCGTGGTCGATCGGAACGTGTCGGGCCCGGTGGTCACATCGAGTTCGACGTCGTACGACGTGACCGAGACGAGCGACTGGCGCTCCTGTGCTTCGACGCGCGTGAGGTTCTCTCCAGGCATCCGTCAACGATAGCTGTCGCGACGAGGCGACCGAGAAGCGACGGCGGGGTCCAGGGCGACCCCGCCGTCGCGATCAGGGGCGCCGGAGTGGTGGATTCCGGCGCGTTGCTGCGATTCTGCTCCCGCTTCCGAGGTCTGGCAAGGGGTGATGATCGTTAAGCTGATGCACCATGCGCATCCATCTGGGCACCGATCATGCCGGTCTCGAGTTCAGCACCGACCTTCAGCACTACCTCGCCGCACAGGGCTACGAGGTCGTCGACCACGGCCCCGCCGAGTACGACCCGCTCGACGACTACCCCAGCTTCTGCATCAACGCTGCGCGTGCCGTCGTGCGTGACGAGGAGGCAGGTGTCGCGGCGCTCGGCATCGTGTTCGGCGGATCGGGCAACGGTGAGCAGATGGCGGCGAACAAGGTGCACGGCATCCGCGCCGCCCTCGTCTGGAGCCTCGCGACCGCCGAGCTCGCGCGTGAGCACAACGCGGCGAACGTCATCGCCGTCGGTGCCCGTCAGCACTCGTTCGACGAGGTGAAGGGCTTCATCGACGCGTTCATCACGACGCCGTTCTCGGGCGAGGAGCGGCACGCGCGGCGCATCGCGCAGCTCGCCGAATACGAGGCGACGGGCGCGATCTCCGGGCACGAGATCGTCTAGCGGATGCCGGAGGGGCACAGCGTCCACCGGATCGCGCGGCAGTTCGCGCGGTCGTTCACCGGTCCGCCGGTGGCGGTCTCGTCACCGCAGGGTCGTTTCGCGCAGGGCGCGGCGCGACTCGACGGCCACGCGATCGTGCAATCGCGCGCCGTCGGCAAGCAGCTGTTTCTCGAGTTCGATCACCACCTCTGGTTGCGCGTGCACCTGGGCATGTATGGGGCGTGGGATTTCGCGGGCGACATCGCCGTCGATCCCGTGTCGCCCGCGGAGCGCGGATCACGGAGGGTCGTCGGGGCCAACGAGGACTCACCCTGGTCGATCGGCGCGCCGCGTCGCACCCGGTTGCGGATGGCAGAGTCGGAGCGGCTGCAGCCCGAGCTGAATGAGTGGCCGCCATCGCCTGTCGGGCAGGTGCGCGTGCGGCTGCTCACACCGACGGCGGTCGCCGACTTGCGTGGCCCGACGGCGTGCGAGGTGCAGACGATCGATGAGGTGGATGCGACGATCGCCAAGCTCGGGCCCGACCCGCTCGTCGACCCCGATGGTGAAGAGCGATTTGTCGAAGGCGTGCGCAAGCGGAACGTCGCGATCGGCCAGCTGCTGATGGACCAGGAGGTCGTCGCCGGCATCGGCAACGTCTATCGGGCGGAGTTACTCTTCCGCGCGCGGCTCGACCCCTACATTCCCGGCAAGAACGTTCCCACCGACGTCGCGCGCGCTCTGTGGCGTGACTGGTCGTACCTGCTGGGAGTCGGCGTCGAGACGGGGCAGATGCTCACGATGGACGGTCTCACCGGCGACGATCTGGAACGGGCGAAGGCATCCCGAGACGATCGCCACTGGGTCTACCACCGCACCGGCGAACCCTGCCGGGTGTGCGGCATCCCCATCGCCACGGCTGTCATGGCCGGGCGCAACCTCTACTGGTGCCCGAAAGATCAGACGTGAGACACGCCCCCGGGGCTACTTGGTCGCGACGTGCGCGAACAAGAACCAACGATCCTTTTCGAGCCCCCGCGCGATCTCGATGACGACATCCTGGGATGCGGGGTCGAGTTCGGCGAGTTCGTCGATCGCGGTGCGCACGCTCTTGAGGGTCGCGTCGATCTGCGCGATCACTTCGGGGATGAATTTCTCGGACTGCTGGAAGCCGGCGGTAAGCGGCGGCACGGTGGTCTTGGCAGCGACGGTGGCGATGCGCGCGTCGATCGGCAGGCCGAGGGCGACGACGCGTTCGGCGGCGGTGTCGGCGTAGTCCTGCACGTGGGCGACGACCTCGTCGAGAAGCTCGTGGATGGCCTGGAAGTTGGCGCCGCGCACGTGCCAGTGCGCCTGCTTGGTGTCGACGACCATCGCTTCGAGGTCGATGACGACGGGCTCGAGGAATTGGGCGACACCCGCGGTCACGTCGGGGTCGATGGCGCTGGTCGGTACGGTCTTCACGTCGGTCATGGTCTCTCCCTTGTGAGCTGGCCCTGGTGAGCTGTCTGGTTCAACGCTACTCACGAGGATTTGTTCCGCAAGGCAGTTGAGGCTGGCCTCATCTTGTGTCATGCGGTGTGCATGGGGGGCTAGCCCCACCGATTTCGGGATGCGGGCACCATCCCGCCGCGACACGGCGGTCGCGAGGGTGGAGTCATGCCTTTTCGTCGTCCACGTGCCGTGCTCGGTACCGTCGGATCGCTTGTCGCGATCACGGTGCTGGCCACGGTCACCCTCACCGGGTGCTTCACCAATACTCCGGCTGTTTCCACCGTCGGTGCTGTCGACTTCGACCGCGAACTCGCGATCCCGCCGCTCGCTCCGTCGACGGTGCAGGATGGCGTGCGCGTCTTCGATCTGACGGCGCAGGCGGGCACCTCCGAGTTTCGCGACGGCGTCGAGACCCCGACGTGGTACTTCGACACGCCGACTTCGTCGGCTACTCAGCAGAACGGTTTCACCGGCGCCTACCTCGGGCCGACGTTGCATGCGGCGCGGGGTGAGCAGGTAGAAGTGCGCGTGCGCAACGAACTCGCCGAACCGACGACCGTGCACTGGCACGGGATGCACCTGCCGGCCGCGATGGACGGCGGCCCGCACCAAATGGTGGACCCGGGGGAGGAGTGGGATCCGACCTGGCTGATCGATCAACCCGCCGCGACTCTCTGGTACCACCCGCACCCGCACGGCGAAACCGAGCAGCACGTGCGCAACGGGCTCGCGGGGATGTTCCTGCTCGGCGACCCGGTCGAGGCGGCCCTTCCGCTGCCGCGTGACTACGGCGTCGACGACGTGCCGGTGATCGTGCAGGACGTCGCGTTCGAGTCGAACGGCTCGCTCGAGACCCGTGACGGCGGGTTCACGGGTCACCTCGGAGACGAGGTACTCGTCAACGGAACGCTCGGCCCCTACCTGGAGGTGTCGACGGATGTCGTGCGCCTGCGTCTGCTCAACGCGTCGACCGCCCGCATCTACGGCTTCGGCTTCGACGACGAGCGCGAGTTCGCGATGATCGCGAGCGACGGCGGGCTGCTCGAGACGCCGGAACCCCTGACGCGCCTGACCCTCTCGCCCGGGGAACGCGCCGAGATCCTCGTGACGATGTCACCGGGTGAGTCGGTCGTGCTGCGCAGCGAGAGCCCCGACCTCGGCGGCACACTCGGGTTGCTGGGGGGAAGCGCGGGGGCGGGCGACCGGTTCGACGTGCTCGAGCTGCGCGCGGCATCCACTCTTGCCCATCGCGGTGAGGTGCCCGCCTCGCTAGCCCCGCTCGAGCGTCTCGACATGAGCGACGCGACCGCCGAGCGCCGGTTCGAACTCGACGACACCCAGATCAATAACGAGCGCATGCACATGGGCCGCATCGACGAGGTCGTCGAGCTCGGCGCGACCGAGGTCTGGACCGTGCGCAACAACATGGCGTGGGCGCACAACTTCCACGTGCATGACGTGCAATTCCAGATCGTCGATATCGCCGGGGCCGCGCCACCGCCGCACCTCAGCGGCTGGAAAGACACCGTCTACCTGCGACCGAACGAGGACCACCGCCTCATCATGCGCTTCACCGACTACGCCGACCCCGCCGCGCCCTACATGTATCACTGCCACCTGCTGCGGCACGAGGACGACGGGATGATGGGCCAGTTCGTGGTCGTCGAACCGGGGACCGACCCGCAGAGCATCACAACCCCGACAATGGAGAACGACCATGAGCACTGAGACGGCGACAACGCACGGCCCGAAGCCGAAGGCGCTCTATTGGCGACTCTGGGCCGGGGTGCCCAAGGAGCTGATCTTCCTCATCATCGCTTTCCCGATCGGGGTGGTGATGTTCGCGGTGAGCATCGGGCTCTTCTCGGCCGCTGCGGGCACGATCGCGACGTTCTTCCTCGGGGTGCTGTTCCTCGTCGGCGCGCTCTACCAGGCGCGCGGCGCCGGCGCCGTCGAACTCGCCTTGCTCGAATGGACGGGCCGGCCGGTCATCCGCCGCCCCGACTGGAACGACCGCACGGCGAAGACCGGGTTTCTCGGCTGGCTGAAGGCGCTGTTCGGCAACGGCCACTACTGGCTTTACCTGGTGTGGACGATGCTCGTGAACTTCGTGATCACGACGATCTCGTTCTCGATCGCGATCTCGTGGTTCGCGACGGCGCTCGGTGGCGTCACCGGGTGGATCTGGATGGGCTTCATCCCGAACGGCGACCGCGACTTCTTCGTCTCGAGCTGGCTCGCCGAGCGGGTGCTGGGCTGGGACGCGCCGTTCGACCCCCAGGTGTTCGACACCCTGCTGTGGTTCGTCGTCGGCCTGATCTTCGCGGCGACTCTGCCGTTCGTGACCCGTGGGCTCACCTGGATGCATTGGGGCGTCGCCCGTGGGCTGCTCGGGGCGTTCCGTTCGGATGCCCTCGAGAAGGAGGTGGCGACGCTCACCGAGTCACGGTCGGCCGCTGTCGCCGCGGAGGGCACGGCGCTTCGCCGGCTCGAGCGCGACATCCACGACGGTCCGCAACAGCGTCTGGTGCGGCTGCAGATGGACATCGCGGCGGCAGAGCGTCAGCTCGACACTGATCCGGATGCCGCCCGCAAACTGCTTGAGGAGGCCCGCCAGCAGTCGAAGGATGCCCTCGAAGAGCTGCGGGCGCTGTCCCGGGGTTTCGCGCCGCCGATCCTGCTCGACCGGGGCCTCGTCGCCGCGCTCGAGTCGCTCGCGGTGCGGTCGGCGGTAACGGTGCGCGTGGTGTCGTCGCTGCCGGAGGGCACCGACCTGCCGACCGAGTTGGAGCGCAACGCCTACTTCATCGCCGCCGAGGGCCTCACCAACGCGGTGAAGCACAGCGGCGCGACGGCGATCGACGTGCGTCTCGACCTGCGCCGCATCCCGGAGGCCGACACCACGTGGCTCGACATCACGGTGACCGACGACGGCCGCGGGGGTGCGAAGGCGGTTCCGGAGCACGGCCTCGCCGGCCTGCAGGAACGCGTTCTCGGCCAGGGCGGCACCCTCGACATCTCCAGCCCGAAGGGCGGCCCCACCGTGGTGGCGGCACATCTGCCGATCACCACCACCCCCGCGGGTTGATCTCCCCGCGTTGGTCCGCCGTTTGCGTGTTGGTCCGCGAGATTCTCTACGGCGCAACACGCAGAACGCGGACCAACGCGGAGGGATGGGGTTGCACTCGACGTGCGGGTGGACGAAGGGGGGACATGATGGAACACGTGAGTGGATTGCGGGTCGTGGTCGCGGATGACTCG
>CBFGZU010000032.1:0-19701 GCA_965653335.1 uncultured Pseudolysinimonas sp. | reverse complement strand
CGCGCCGCAAGGAAAAGAAGAACATCGCCGTGGGCCAGGCCCACATCAAGTCGACCTTCAACAACACGATCGTCTCGATCACCGACCCGTCCGGTGCGGTCATCGCCTGGGCCTCCGGCGGCGACGTCGGCTTCAAGGGCTCGCGCAAGTCGACCCCCTACGCCGCGGGGATGGCCGCCGAGGCCGCCGCGCGTAAGGCGCAGGAGAACGGCATGAAGAAGGTGGATGTCTTCGTCAAGGGCCCTGGCTCGGGACGCGAGACCGCGATCCGCTCGCTCACCGCTGCGGGCCTCGAGGTCGGCACGATCAACGACGTCACGCCCCAGGCGCACAACGGCGTTCGCCCGCCGAAGCGCCGCCGCGTGAGACGCTGCGCGTCAGACGCCGGCGACGGGTCGAGTAGCGCGCCCTACCGGCGCGCGTGTCGAGACACCCTGTCAGACGCGCGAGACGTCACCCCGATTCAAGGATTTTCATAACTGAACACACCGGCGGCCCAGCCACCCGCCGTACCTGACGTGGGCGTCATATGGCGGACGCCCTCGCTGAAAGGAAATACTCGTGCTCATTGCACAGCGTCCCACCCTGTCCGAAGAGAACCTCTCCGAGTTCCGCTCGCAGTTCGTGATCGAGCCGCTGGAACCCGGTTTCGGCTACACCCTCGGCAACTCGCTGCGTCGCACCCTGCTGTCGTCCATTCCGGGCGCGGCGGTGACCAGCATCCGCATCGACGGAATCCAGCACGAGTTCTCGACGATTGCGGGTGTGAAGGAAGACGTCGTCGAGATCGTCCTCAACATCAAGAACCTCGTCGTCTCGAGCGAGCACGACGAGCCGATCACCGCCTACCTGCGCAAGCAGGGTGCGGGCCAGGTGACGGCCGCCGACATCTCGGCACCGACCGGGGTTGAGATCCACAACCCCGAGCTGGTCATCGCGACGCTCAACGACAAGGCGAAGTTCGAGCTCGAGCTCACCATCGAGCGCGGTCGCGGCTACGTGTCGGCGACGCAGAACCGCAGCGAGTTCAGCGAGGCCGGTCAGGTACCGATCGACTCGATCTACTCGCCCGTGCTCAAAGTCACCTACCGCGTCGAGGCGACGCGTGCCGGAGAGCGCACCGACTTCGACCGCCTGGTCGTGGATGTCGAGACGAAGCCCGCGATCACCCCGCGTGACGCGATCGCATCGGCCGGTCGCACGCTCGTCGAGCTGTTCGGGCTCGCGCGCGAGCTGAACTCCGCCGCCGAGGGCATCGAGATCGGGCCCGCTCCAGTGGATGCCGTGCTGTCGAGCGAGTTGAGCATGCCGATCGAGGATCTCGACCTGAGCGTGCGCAGCTACAACTGCCTCAAGCGCGAAGGTATCAACTCGGTCGCCGAGCTCGTCGCCCTCTCGGAGACGCAGCTCATGAACATCCGCAACTTCGGCCAGAAATCGGTCGACGAGGTGAGGGACAAGCTCATCGAGATGGGGCTGTCTCTCAAGGACAGCGTTCCCGGTTTCGACGGCGCGCACTTCTACGGCGGCTACGACGACGAGGAGCAGAGCTGAGCCCCCGGGCCGAGCTGCTGCTGCTGAAGACCACGAGAGAGACACACCATGCCTAAGCCCACCAAGGGTCCCCGCCTCGGAGGCGGCCCGGCTCACGAGCGCCTGCTGCTCGCGAACCTCGCCGCCGCGCTGTTCACGCACGAGAGCATCCAGACGACCGAGACGAAGGCGAAGCGCCTGCGTCCGCTCGCCGAGCGGCTCATCACCTTCGCGAAGCGGGGTGACCTCCACGCCCGGCGCCGAGTGCTCGGGATCATCTCCGACAAGGGGGTCGTGCACAAGCTCTTCACCGAGATCGCGCCGCAGGTCGAAGATCGTGAGGGCGGCTACACCCGCATCACGAAGACCGGCTACCGCAAGGGCGACAACGCTCCGATGGCCGTCATCGAGCTCGTTCTCGAGCCGGTCGTGAAGAAGCCGTCCGCGAAGAAGGCGGCGGCTGCCAAGGCCGCTGCCGAGAAGCCGGCCAAGGCTGCGAAGCCCGCTGCCGAGGAGACTCCGGCTGAGGAGACCGCCGCCGAGACGGTCGAGGAAACCGCCGCCGAGGCGCCCGAGGTCGAAGAAGCGGAGGCTGTCGAGGCTCCCGCCGACGAGGCGACCGAGGCTCCCGTCGAGGACGACGCCAAGTAGGAATCCCGTGACGGGCCCGTCGGGTGCTCGCATCTCCGCTCCAGCGGCGATCGCGCTCCCGGCGGGCCCGTCCGGCGTCTCCGCCCCCGACCGCCGGGCGAACGCGGGCTAGAACGGCGTCGGCAGTGACAGGTCGGCGGATTCGTCGCGCAGCGGAGGAAGAGCCGCCAGGCGGTCGATCGCGGCGCCCACCGCTTCCGCGAAGATCCCCGCGCCGATCGGCCCGAAATGCACCTGGTCGCGAGCCATCTCGTGCAGGAACGGCTGGATGGCGTCGTGCCAGTTGGCCAGTTCGACGTTGCGGTAGACGAGGGCGAACGACGACAGCTCGGCGTTGACCCCTGGGACCCAGCCGCGCGGTGCTTGCGCGTTGACGACGACGAGCTCGCGAGCGGGGCCGATGATGCCGCGCACTTCTTCGAGCGTGTTCCGGTCGATGGGGCCGTTGGTGCCGAGGGCGATCACAACGACGTCGCGGAGCGTGCCCGCCGACGCGTAGGACTGCAGGATCTCCGGGGCGGTGGACATCGAGCGTGACACGGAGGCGTCGATCGCGATGCCCGGGTACTCCGCCTGCAGGGCCGGTGCCGCGGCGAGCATCACCGAGTCGCCGATCGCGGTGATCTCGTCACCGGTCGTGACAGCGTCCGCGGCGGCTGCGGCGTCGTCGTCGGCGGGGACGGGCGCGGTGTCCTCGGCGTCGTCGATCGCTTCCTGACCGGCTTCGATGTACACCTGCGCCTCGCCACGACCGGGATCGGCGACGAGAGCGGCGACGCTCGTCGCGGCGAGGCCCGCCATGAACACCATCGCGAACGCCGCGCCGAGCGCCCGGCGACTGCGGGGCGCGGAGTCGAGCACGGCGCGAGCGGTCGCTCGAAACCCGTGGCGCCGGATCGGCTGCTCGATGAACCGGTAGGAGAGCGCGGCGGCGACGACTGTGATCGCGAGGGCGATCGCGCCGCGGACGACACCGTCGACCCCGTCGTGCGCCACCGCGGGGTAGCTGGCGCTGACGAGCACGAACACCGGCCAGTGCCAGAGGTAGAGGCCGTAGCTGCGCAAGCCCACCCAGCGGACGGGTGCGACGTCGAGCACCCGCGCGAGGAGCGAGCCCGGAACGACGAGGGCGGCGATGGCGACGGCGCTCAGGAGGGCGACGACGACGAGCCCGCCGCGGTAGACGACGTCGAGGTCGCCGCTCATGACCACCGAGAGCGCCGCGAGGATCAGGATCGCGACCGTCCCGCCGGTCCCCAGCGCCCAACGGACGGGGCGCGAGGTCATCCCACCCGCTTCGCCGCCGACTCCGCGCCCGAGCAGCAGGACCGCGAGGAACGCTCCGACGGCGAGCCCGAAGGCATGCGTGTCGGTTCCGTAGTAGACGCGCGTCGGGTCGACCGGAGAGTAAGTCGCACCCATCCATACGGCGGAGGCGACGGCGAGGGTTCCGATCGAGACGAGCCGCGCCCAGCGCGGGATGCGCACGAGGACGAGGGTCAGCAGGAGCGGCCAGACGATGTAGAACTGCTCTTCGACGGCGAGTGACCACAGGTTGCGGAAGAGTTCGGGCAGTGTCTGGTCGAAGTACGAGGCGCCTTGCGCGATAAACACCCAGTTGCTCGAGAACGTCACGGCGGCGAGCACCTGGCCGCCGAGCCCGACGAGCAGGTCTCCGCCGACGAACAGCGCCGCGGCGCAGCAGGCGAGCAGCAGCACGCCGAGCGCCGGCAGCAGGCGGCGGGCGCGACGAATCCAGAACCGCCGCAACGAGATGCGGCCCGTGACGCCCCGTTCCCGCAGCAGAAGGGTCGTGATGAGGAATCCGCTCACGACGAAGAAGATGTCCACGCCGAGGTAACCGCCGACGAGGGTTCCGGGGAGAAGGTGGAAGACGATCACCGTCGCGACGGCGAGAGCCCGGATTCCATCAAGCCCCGGCACGTGGAAGGTGCCGGCTGGGGTGGTAGGGCTCGGGGTCGTCGCACTCATGCTGGAGGTGGTCGGGTAGGTCCGACCTCCCCAGGGTAGCCCGGTGCGGCAGACTCGTCGGGTGACGCGAATCCGGCTCGACCTCGCCTACGACGGCGGCGGATTCACGGGGTGGGCGAAGCAACCGGGGTTACGCACGGTACAGGGAGAACTCGAAGCCGCCCTCGCGACGATCTTCCGCAAGGCTGCGCCGGCTCCGACGCTCACCGTCGCCGGTCGCACCGACGTGGGGGTCCACGCCACCGGGCAGGTCGCTCACCTCGACCTCCTCGACGCCCAGGTCGCGCACCTCGACCGGCCGCGCCGGGGTGGAGCTGCCCCGCTCGGGCTCGACGCGCTCGTGAGACGGCTCAACGGCATCGCGGGAGCCGCGGGCGACGTGCAGGCGCTGCGGGCGACATTCGCGCCGCCCGGATTCGACGCCCGGTTCGCCGCGCTCTGGCGCCGCTACGAGTACCGCATCGCGGATGCCGCCGCCCTGCGCGACCCCCGCAGGCGCGGCTACGAGCTGTGGCATCCGACCGTCCTCGACGGGAACGCGATGGATGACGCGGGGCGCACCCTGCTCGGACTGCACGACTTCGCCTCGTTCTGCCGGCCCCGCGAGGGCGCGACGACGATTCGCACTCTGCAGGAGTTCAGCTGGGATCGAGATGACGACGGCGTGCTCGTCGCGCGCGTACGAGCCGACGCGTTCTGCCACTCGATGGTGCGCGCCCTCGTGGGGGCGTGCCTCGCGGCGGGCGACGGGAAGCTCACCTCGGGGCGGGTTGCCGAACTGCGGGAGGCGGCCGCGCGCACGAGCGAGTTCATCGTCGTCCCGGCGAAGGGTCTCACTCTCGTCGAGGTGAGCTACCCACCCGACGACGAGCTCGCCGCCCGCGCCGAACAGACCCGGGCGAGGCGGGATGCCGCGGGACCGTTTGACCCCGACGGCAGCTCGGACTAGTCTTACGAGGTTGCCTCCATCCCGGAGGCGGCGATCCGAGCCCTCCACCGCTGTGTTCGCCCCCTTGGGGCGCCAACGCTCACCGGAGTGGGATTCACGATCTCCTCGAAGAAAGCAGTTCACACTGTGACGCGTACGTTCAGCCCCAAGCCGGCGGACATCAAGCGCGACTGGGTCGTCATCGACGCGACCGATGTCGTGCTGGGTCGCCTCGCCAGCCACGCCGCCGCCCTCCTGCGCGGCAAGCACAAGCCCACTTTCGCCCCCCACATGGACATGGGCGACTTCGTCATCGTCATCAACGCCGAGAAGGTCGCGCTCACCGGCCAGAAGCTCGAGAAGAAGCTCGCCTACCGCCACTCCGGCTACCCGGGCGGGCTCTCGGCTCAGACCTACGTCGAGATGCTCGAGAAGCACCCCACCCGCGCGGTCGAGAAGGCCATCCGCGGGATGCTGCCGAAGAACTCGCTGGGCCGTGCCCAGATCAAGAAGCTCAAGGTCTACGCGGGCGCCGAGCACCCGCATGCTGCTCAGCAGCCCCAGGCCTACACCCTGACTCAGGTCGCCCAGTAAGGACCCCGGAACCATGGCGAAGATCGAAGACATCGTGTCCGACGAGGTGCTGACCTCGTTCAGCACCGAGACCCCCAGCGAGCAGGCGGCCGAGCCGCGCACGCCGCGCATCCTCAACGTCCCCGGCGCCGCCGTGGGTCGCCGTAAGGAAGCCATCGCGCGTGTTCGGATCAACCCGGGCTCCGGCACCTTCACGGTGAACGGCCGCACGCTCGAGGAGTACTTCCCGAACAAGCTGCACCAGCAGCTCATCACCGACCCGTTCAAGGTGCTTGACCTCGTCGGCAGCTACGACGTGATCGCGAAGATCACCGGTGGTGGCCCTTCGGGCCAGGCCGGCGCTCTGCGCCTCGCGATCGCCCGCTCGCTCAACGAGATCGACCGTGAGAACAACCGTGCCGCGCTCAAGAAGGCGGGCTTCCTCACGCGGGATGCGCGCGTGATCGAGCGCAAGAAGGCCGGTCTCAAGAAGGCTCGCAAGGCCTCTCAGTTCTCGAAGCGCTAGCCGTCGGGCGTTCGCGCTCATGGCTCGACTCTTCGGCACCGACGGTGTCCGGGGGCTCGCGAACGGTGATGTCGTCACCGGTCACTTCGCCCTCGGCCTCGCTCAGGCTGCTGCCACGGTTCTGACTCAGGGCCGCCACGCGGAGCGTCGGCGCGCCGAGGGACGCCGACCGCGGGCGGTCCTCGCCCGCGACCCGCGCATCTCCGGAGAGTTCATCTCGTCGGCGGTGGCGGCCGGTCTGGCGAGCTCGGGCATCGACGTGCTCGACGCGGGCGTCATCCCGACCCCGGCGGTGGCGTTCCTCGTCGGCGACATCGGCGCCGACTTCGGGGTCGTCGTGTCGGCCTCGCACAACCCGGCGCCCGACAACGGCATCAAGTTCTTCGCCTATGGCGGCACGAAGCTTCCCGACGAGGTCGAGGATCGCATCGAGCGCGCCCTCGCGAGCCCCGAGCTGCTGCCGACCGGTGCGGATGTCGGCCGCATCCGGCGCTTCGCCGACGCCGAAGACCGCTATCTGCTGCATCTGCTCGGCACTCTCGAGGGTCAGCGTCTCGACGGCCTGCACGTCGTGATCGACTGCGCGAACGGAGCCGCCGCCGGCATTTCACCTCAGCTGTTCACCGACGCGGGAGCGACGGTCTCGGTCATCGGCAACGATCCCGATGGGCTCAACATCAACGACGGACTCGGGTCGACTCATCTCGATCCGCTCCGTGCGAAGGTGCTCGAGCTCGGTGCCGATCTGGGAATCGCCCACGACGGCGACGCCGACCGCTGCCTCGCGATCGACCACACCGGCGCGGTGATCGACGGGGATCACATCATGGCGATTCTCGCGATCTCGATGCGCGACCGCGGGATCTTGACCGACGACACCCTCGTCGCGACCGTCATGAGCAACCTCGGCCTGCGACTGGCGATGGCCGAGCACGGCATCCGCCTGCTGGAGACCGCCGTCGGTGACCGGTATGTGCTCGAGGCGATCGCCGAGCACGGCCTCGCGCTCGGGGGTGAGCAGTCGGGTCATATCGTCTTCCGTCGCCACTCGACGACCGGCGACGGCCTGCTCACCGGACTTCAGCTCGCGGCCGAGGTCGTGCGCAGCGGACGACCGCTCGCCGACCTCGCGACGGCGATCACCGTCTACCCGCAAGTGCTCGTCAATGTGCCCGACGTCGACCTCGCTCGCCTCGACTCCGACCCCGTGGTGGCGGAGGCGGTGCGCGACATCGAGGGCAGACTCGGTGAGACCGGGCGGGTGCTGCTGAGACCGTCGGGCACCGAGCCGCTCGTCCGCGTCATGGTCGAGGCCGCGGATGCCGGCGAGGCCGAGTCGATCGCAGCGGAACTCGCGGCGATCGTGCGGGAGCGCCTCGCCGTCGAGAACTGACCCGGGACCCCGAGGGATCTAGAATCGCGCCCATGCGGCTCAGGCTCGGTCTCTTCGCGCTCATCTCGCTCGTGGTCGCCGTCGCGGCGAGCGGACTTTCGTCGTCTGTCGTGGATCCCGAGAACATCGGTGTGCGGCTCGCCCTCTACGCGCTCGCGCTCGTCGCCGCGATCGGCATGATCCTGTTCGCGGTCTTCGCCATCGTCGCCCCCAGATTCGGGCGCACGGGGGTGGCGTCGTCGCATATCGCCGAAGCACTCGCGGCGGGTCGGCAGGCGTACGCCCGCGTCACCTCCGCCGTAGCGACGGGCGCCCAACTGAATGGCTCCTACGCTTACGACGTGCGCCTCGTCGTGGCGGCGACGGATGTGCCCGCCTACGAGGTCACCGGGCGGGTGCGCGTGCATCGCACCGACGGCGCGGTCACCGGAGACGGCGAGATCGTCACGGTCGTGCGTCTCGCCGTCGACGCCCCCGAGGTTGTTGTGACCGCGGGTCCAGCGTCGACGCCGCAAGACGCGCCGGTACCGGTTCAGGCTCCTGCATGGCCGACGTGGTGACGGCGCCGTGGAGGTGCGGGCCGCGTTCATTCGCGGCGGCCAGCATTGCATTCGACATTCGGGGAGACTTGATCGACAGATACGCGACGGGACGGGGCTGAGGATGCCGCTGCAGGGGGAGTACGCGCCGAGCACGAGCGGTTGGGCTCGCGAGCAGGCCGAACAGTTCGAGGCATCGGGCGGAACCAAGGCCGCTACCTTGCGCGACACCGGGCGTCCCATCGTCGTGCTGACGACCGTCGGTGCCAAGAGCGGCAAACTGCGCAAGACGGCACTCATGCGGGTCGAGCATGACGGGGTCTACGCGGTCGTCGCGTCCCTCGGCGGGTCGCCGCGGCATCCGCAGTGGTACTTCAACCTGCTCGCCCACCCGCTCGTCGAGCTTCAAGACGGTGCCGAGAAGCGCGACTACCGCGCGCGCGAAGTGCACGGTGACGAGAAGGCACTGTGGTGGGAGCGGGCGGTCGCCGCATTTTCGCCCTACGAGGACTACCAGAAGCGCACCGAGCGGCAGATCCCCGTGTTCGTGCTGGAGCGCGCTGGAGCATAGAGCGAAGGCCATTTCTGGCCTTCGCCGCGAAGCCAGCGCCCGTCTCGGGCGGCGGGTCGCCCTAAACCTTGCGCAGCAGCACCGTCGAGACGGCGTGATCCGCGCCTTTGCGCAGCACGAGTGACGCCCGCGCGCGGGTCGGCAGGATGTTCTGGGCCAGGTTGGGGCCGTTGATCTCGTTCCAGATCGAGCGTGCCCGGGCGACCGCTTCCGCTTCGCTGAGCTCCGCGTAGCGGTGGAAATACGACGACGGGTCCGCGAACGCGCCGCGCTGCAGCCGCAGGAACCGCTCGACGTACCACCGCTCGATGTCGCTCGTGCGGGCGTCGACGTAGATCGTGAAGTCGAACAGGTCGCTCACGGCGAGCCGGCCGGAGGCGGGCGGCTGCAACACGTTGAGACCTTCGACGATGAGCACATCGGGACGCCGCACGACGATGTGTTCGTTGGGCACGACGTCGTAGACGAGGTGCGAGTAGACGGGCGCGCGCACCTCCGGGGCGCCGCTCTTCACGGCGGAGACGAACTTCAGCAGGGCTCGACGGTCGTAACTCTCGGGGAACCCTTTGCGTTCCATCAGCCCGCGGCGTTGCAGTTCGGCGTTGGGCAACAGGAAGCCGTCGGTCGTCACGAGTTCGACGTTCGGGGTGTCGGGCCACCGGGAGAGCAGTTCGCGCAGCAGCCGGGCGGTCGTCGACTTGCCGACGGCGACCGACCCCGCGACACCGATCACGAACGGTGTCGGGCGGGCGGACTGCCCGAGAAACTCGCGGACCGCGGAGCCCGTCGAGAGAGCGCCGGCGACATACAGGTTGAGCAGCCGGCTGAGCGGCACATACACCTCGGCGACTTCGGCGAGATCGAGCGCGTCGCCCAGACCGCGCAGGCGCTCGATCTCTCCCGCGCCGAGCGGCAGGGGGGTCGACGGGGCGAGCGCGGCCCACTCCGCCCGATCGATCTCGAGAAACGGCGTGGACCCGCTGTGCGCGGAACCGGGGTCGGACATGGCTGACAGGTAAACATAGAATCGGGTCTCATGTGCGGCATCGTCGGATACGTCGGCCCCGGCAGTACCCTTTCGGTGCTCATGGGCGGCCTCAAGCGACTCGAATACCGGGGCTACGACTCGGCGGGTGTCGCGGTGCTCGACGACGCGGGCCATCTCGGTGTCCGCAAGAAGGCAGGCAAGCTGGGGATGCTCGGCGACGAGCTCAAGGATGCTCCGATCGCCGATGGTCACACCGGCATCGGCCACACGCGCTGGGCGACCCACGGCGGTCCGACCGACGGCAACGCCCACCCGCACCTCGGCGACGACGGCAAGCTCGCGCTCATCCACAACGGCATCATCGAGAACTTCGCCGACCTCAAGCGCGAACTCGCCGATGCCGGTGCCGTGTTCTCGAGCGAGACCGACACCGAGGCCGCCGCCCTGCTCGTCGGCGGGCTCTATCGCGAGACCGGCGACCTGACGGAGGCGCTGCGTCGCGCCGTCGCGCGCCTCCACGGCGCGTTCACCCTCCTCGTGGTGCATCAGGATCAACCCGGTGTCGTCGTGGGAGCGCGCCGCAATTCGCCGCTTGTGATCGGACTCGGCGAAGGGGAGAACTTCCTCGGGTCGGACGTCGCCGCCTTCGTCGAGCACACGCGTCGCGCGATGGAGATCGGCCAGGATCAGATCGTCACCATCAGGCCCGATTCGGTCGAGGTCACCGACTTCGATGGCGCCCCTGTGACGACGCGCGAGTTCGAGGTCGAATGGGATGCCTCCGCGGCCGACAAGGGCGGCTGGCCGACCTTCATGAAGAAGGAGATCAGCGAAGAGCCCGAGGCCGTCGGCAAGACTCTGCTGGGTCGCGTCGTCGACGGTGCCGTGACGCTCCCGGAACTCGACGGGATGGCCGACATCCTGACCGGGGTCGAGCGGATCGTCATGCTCGCCTGCGGGACGGCCGCCTACGCGAGCATGGTGGGCAAGTACGCGATCGAGACGTGGACGCGGATCCCGGTTGACGTCGAGCTATCGCACGAATTCCGCTACCGGGACCCGGTCGTCGGCCCCAACACGCTCGTCGTCTCGGTGAGCCAGTCGGGCGAGACGATGGACACCCTCATGGCGGTGCAGTACGCGAAGACCAAGGGCGCCCGCACGTTGTCGATCTGCAACACCCAGGGTGCCACGATCCCGCGCGAGTCGGATGCCGTGCTCTACACCCACGCGGGTCCCGAGGTCGCGGTCGCGTCGACGAAAGCGTTCGTCGCGCAGATCACCGCGCTCTATCTGCTCGGGCTGCACCTCGCGACGCTCCGCGGAACTCTCGACGCCGACGCCGTCGCGGCACTCACCGACGAACTGCAGAACCTCCCGGCGAAGCTCGACCAGGTCGTGGAGTCGTCGGGGGAGCGCATCGCGCAGTTCGCGCAGTGGATGGGCTCGGTGCAGTCGGTGCTCTTCCTCGGCCGTCACGCCGGCTACCCGATCGCCCTCGAGGGGGCACTCAAGCTCAAGGAGCTCGCCTACATCCACGCCGAAGGCTTCGCCGCGGGCGAGCTCAAGCATGGTCCGATCGCGCTCATCGAGCCCGGTCAGCTGGTCATCGTCGTCGTCCCCTCGCCGCGCGACCCGAACTCGCTGCATCCGAAGGTCATCTCGAACATCCAGGAGATCCGCGCCCGCGGCGCTCGAGTGATCGCGGTCGCCGAGGTCGGTGACGTCGAGGTGCTGCCGTTCGCCGACGAGGTCATCCGCATCCCGCTCGCGGGACCGTTGTTCGAGCCGTTGCTGGCAGTCGTGCCGCTCCACGTCTTCGCGATGGAGCTGGCGACGGCGAAAGGGCTCGACGTCGACCAGCCGCGCAATCTCGCCAAGTCCGTCACGGTCGAGTAGACGACGGGCGCCGACTCATGGCCATCGCGGGGATCGGGATCGACGTCGTCGACCTCGCGCGGTTCGAGCGGGCCGTGGGGCGAACGCCTCGCTTGCGGGAACGTCTGTTCTCTGAGAGCGAACGCGACCTCCCGCTCCGTTCCCTCGCCGGACGATTCGCGGCGAAAGAGGCCCTCATGAAGGCCCTCGGCGACGCGACCGGCGTCACCTGGCACGACATGGAGGTCGTCTCGGACTCCCACGGCAATCCGTCGATGCGGCTCACCGGAACCGCGGCGGCGATCGCCGACCAGCGCGGGATCACCAACATCCACCTCTCGATGTCGCACGACGCGGGAATCGCCATCGCTCAGGTCATCGTGGAGTCCAACTCCGAGCCGTCGACGCCGGCCGTTCGGGAACCCGAATGAACCTGAGGGAGGCGCGCGTCGACCTCGGCGCGGTGCGGTCGAACCTGCGAGCGATGCGCACCATCGTCGCCCCCGCCCAGGTGATGGGGGTCGTGAAAGCGCACGCCTACGGTCACGGGGCGGTCGAGGTGGCTCGCGCCCTCGCCGACGAAGGAGTGGACTGGCTCGGGGTGGCCGACCTGGCCGAAGGCCTCGACCTGCGCGCCGCGGGCATCACGACGCCCGTGCTCGCGTGGCTGCACGGCCCCGAACTCGACGCGGCGGCAGCCGTGCGCAACGACATCGACCTCGGCGTGAGCACGGTCGACCAGCTCGAGCGCGCCGCCGTGGCGGGGGCGACCGTGCAACTCAAGATCGACACCGGCCTGAGCCGCAACGGGTTCTCGCCCGCGGAAGCGATCGCCGTCTTCGCGCGCGCCGCCGACCATCAACGCAGCGGCCGGCTGCGGGTGCGCGGCATCTTCTCGCACCTCTCGAACGCCTCCCGCGACGACGACGACCGCCAGATCGAGCTCTTCACCGAGCTCGTCGACGCCGCCCACGACGCCGGGCTCGAGCCCGAACTGCGCCACATCGCCGCGACCCAGGCGGCGCTCACGCGCCCCGACGCGCGGTTCGACCTCGTCCGGCTCGGCATCGGGCTCTACGGCATCGAATACGACGACGGCGCCGACCCCGCGGACTTCGGGCTCACCCCCGTCATGGAACTCGCGGGCACCGTCGCGGCCGTGCGGCGGGTCCCCGCCGGCACCGGGGTGTCGTACGGCTTCATCGAGCGGACGACGCGCGAGACGACCCTCGCGCTCGTCGCCCTCGGCTATGCCGACGGGGTGCCGCGTGCCGCATCCGGCCGGGCGACCGTGGCGATCCGCGGCACGAAGTACCCCCAGGTCGGACGCATCGCGATGGACCAGTTCCTCGTCGACGTCGGCGACGACCCCGTCGCCGTCGGCGACCGCGTCGTGCTCTGGGGAGACCCGGCGACTGGGGCGCCGAGCGCAAGCGACTGGGCGCGAGCGGCCGACACGATCGGCTACGAGATCGTCACCCGGGTCGGATCCCGCGTACCCCGCGTCTTCGTCGACGGCACTGTCGTCGACGGTCCTCCCGCGCCATGACGACGCGGCTCGTGATCGCCGACGCCGACGGGATGGAGGCGCTCGGAGCGCGACTGGCCGCCCTGCTCGCCGCGGGAGACCTCGTCATGCTCAACGGACCTCTCGGTGCGGGAAAGACGACGCTGACCCGCGGCCTGGGTGAGGCGCTCGGAGCCCGCGGCGCCGTCACGAGCCCCACCTTCGTGCTCGCGCGCGAGCATCCCACCGCTTCGGGCGTGCCGCTCATCCATGTCGACGCCTACCGCCTCGCGACGGCGCGTGAGCTCGACGACCTCGACCTCGACTACGACGGCGCGATCGTCGTCGTCGAGTGGGGAGCGGGCAAACTCGACGGCGTAGCGGACACGTGGATCGACGTGACGATTGCGCGGGAGGCCATCGATGACTCCCGCGATGTGACGATCACTGGCCACGGGCCCCGCTGGGCGGCGCTGGATGACGTGCTCGGACGTCTCGATTCGAGTCCGCCGTCGCTGGGCGCCGCTCAACCCGAGGGGAGTGCATAGGCTCGTGACCGTGCTGCTCGCGATCGACACCTCGGCGGGAACGAGCGTCGCCGTCGTCGCGCGGGGGCGCGTGCTCGCCGAGGCCGACGAGCCGGGAACCCGGCGGCACGCCGAAGCGATCGGAACCCTGCTCGGCCTCGCTCTCTCAGAAGCCGGCATCGAACCGCGGCATGTCACGGGCGTCGTCGCGGGCATGGGTCCCGGCCCGTTCACCGGGTTGCGGGTAGGGATCGCCGCCGCTCGCGCATTCGCGTTCGGGGTCGACGTTCCCGTGCACCCGATCGTGTCGCACGACGCCATCGCCTACGGGCACGAGGGCCGCGTGCTCGTCGTCACCGACGCCCGCCGGCGCGAAGTCGCCTGGTCGCTCTACGACCCGGGGGTGGTGCGCCTCGAGGGTCCCGAGCTCTCCCTCCGCGACGGCTTCGACGCGATCGTGGGTCGATACCCCGGCGTGCCCGTGCTCGACCCGCCAACGGTGAGCGCAGCATCCCTCGGCCTCGTCGCGGAACTGCTGCTCGCCGCAGGCCGCCCGCTCGGACCCGGCGAACCGCTCTACTTGCGCGCGCCCGACGTGACGCTTCGGGTGCCGACATGACCTGGGCGGTGAGGCGAGCGACGGCCGCCGACCTCGAGGCGATCATGCGGATCGAGACCGCGACCTTCGCCGATGATGCGTGGTCGACGACGACGATGGCTGCCGAGGTCGCCGGAGAACACGCGCACTATCTCGTGGCGGAGGCGACGGACGGCGCGATCGACGGCTACGCCGGGCTGCTCGCCCCGCGCGGCAGCGGGCAGGCCGACGTCCAGACGATCGCGGTCGTCGACCGCGCGCGCCGTCGCGGACTGGGCCGCACCCTCATGTTCGCCCTGCTGGACGAGGCGCGCCTCCGTGGGGCAAGCGAAGTGTTCCTCGAGGTGAGAGCCGACAACTCCGGCGCACGGGACCTCTACCGCTCGCTGGGGTTCGCCGATATCGGCGTGCGACCGCGCTACTACCGGGGCGGAGTCGACGCCGTCGTCATGCGCCTGCGGGTGACCGACGCGAAGGCAGCCGACGCATGAGCGGGCCGCTCGTGCTGGGGATCGAGACGTCGTGCGACGAGACCGGCGTCGGGATCGTGCGCGGCACGGAGTTGCTCGCCAACGTCATCGCTTCGAGCATGGACGAGCATGCCCGATACGGCGGGGTCGTTCCCGAAGTCGCCGCTCGCGCTCACCTCGAAGCGCTGCGACCGGCTCTCGACGCCGCTCTCGTCGAAGCGGGCGTGGGGCTACGCGACCTCGACGCGATCGCGGTGACGGCCGGCCCGGGTCTCGCCGGCGCGCTCATGGTCGGAGTGGGCGCCGCGAAGGCCCTCGCGATCGCCCTCGGGCTCCCGCTGTACGGGGTGAATCACCTCGTTGGGCACGTCGGAGCGGACCTGCTGCGGTCCGAAGGGGGCGAGCTCGAACTGCCGACGATCGCGCTGCTCGTCTCGGGCGGTCACACGTCGCTGCTGCTCGTGCGCGACCTGACGACGGATGTCGAGCTGCTCGGTGAGACGATCGACGACGCCGCCGGCGAAGCGTTCGACAAGGTGGCCCGGCTGCTCGGGCTGCCCTACCCGGGCGGGCCTCGCATCGACGCGGCCGCGGCATCGGGCGACCCCGCCGCCATCCGCTTCCCGCGCGGGCTCACGCACCCGAAGGATCTCGACAGACATCGCTACGACTTCTCGTTCTCGGGGCTCAAGACCGCGGTCGCGCGTTTCGTCGAGCAGGCCGGTGCCGACGCGAACGTCGCGGATGTCGCGGCGGCTTTTCGCGAATCCGTCGCCGATGTGCTCACCGCGAAGGCGATCGCCGCGTGCCGCGACTTCGGCGTGCCGCGGCTGCTGCTCGGCGGCGGGGTCGTCGCGAACACCCGGGTCCGCGAACTCGCGACCGAGCGTGCCGCGGAGGCGGGGGTCGCGCTCCGCATCCCGCCGCTGTCGCTATGCACCGACAACGGGGCGATGATCGCCGCCCTCGGGGCCCGGCTCGTCGCCGAGGGGCGGCCGCCCTCGGGCGAGTTCGGCGCGGACTCCACGCTTCCCGTCACGATCGTGCAGACTTGACCCATGACCGATCCGCAGCCTCCGGTTCCGCCCGTTCCCGCGTCCGACGGTGTGACCCCGCCCCCGGCGCCCCCGGCTGCCACTCCGGTCCCGCCGAGCTACCCCGCCTACGGCCAGACGCCGACCCCCGGGCCCTACGCTCCGCCGACGAACACCCTCGCCATCCTGGCGCTCGTCCTCGGGTTTGTGGTCGCGCCCGGCGGCATCGTCTGCGGGCACATCGCTCTCAACCAGATCAAGCGCACGGGCGAGAGCGGCCGGGGCCTCGCCCTCGCCGGCCTCATCATCGGCTACGTGTTCACGGGTTTCTTCGTGCTCTACATCATCGGCGTCATCATCTTCGCCGTCTGGATGGCGAGCATGGGCACCGCCTATTCGACCTACCCATACTGACCCGATTCCCGCGGGTTCCTCGCTGCCCGCACGATCGGGCAGACTTACTCCCATGACCGATCCTCAGCCTCCGGTGCCGCCCGTCCCCACTCCTGAGGGTGCGCCGCCGGCGCCCCCCGCCCCGGTCTATCCGGCTTACGGCCAGGCTCCCACCCCGGGCTACGCCCCGCCGACGAACACGATGGCGATCGTCGCGATGGTGCTCAGCCTCGTCGGCCTCGTGACCGGGATCACCGCGGTCATCGGCGCGATCCTCGGCCACGTCGCCCTCGGGCAGATCAAGCGCACCGGCGAGGGCGGTCGCCAGCTCGCGCTCACCGCGATCATCGCGGGCTGGATCATCACCGGTCTCGGCGTGCTCGTCGTCATCGGCATGATCATCTTCTACGTAGCGCTGTTCGCCTCGTTCGGCGCGGCCGGCGTGTACGACTACTCCTGACCCGGATCTGATCAGACCCGCTCGACCAGGATCGCGGTGCGCGCGCCCGCGATCCTGGTCAGCACGAGGGTCGCGCTCGCGTCGCCCGAGAGCGCGAGCTTCCTGCGGAACGCGGCGGGGTCGATGTCCACGCCCCGCTTCTTGATCTCGAGCGTGCCGACGCCGCGGGCGGCGAGTTCGCGTTTGAGCGTCTTCACATCGAGCGGCAGCCGTTTCACCACCCGGAACACCTGACCGAACGGGGTCTCGGGTCGTTCGGTCGTCGTGATCCAGGCGATCGTCGGGTCGAGCATCCGGCCGCCGTGCGTGCGCGCGAGGTCGCCGATCAGTCGTGCGCGGATGACGGCACCATCGGGTTCCAGCAGGTACTCGCCGAGGTCGCCCGTGTCGGCGTCGGGGGAGTCGTCGGGTGCCGTGAGCTCCGCCACTCCGCTCGCGCCGAGCACGAGGGCGCTTCGACGGACGCCGGCTCGGGCGAGTGGACCCGACCAGAGCACGAGCTCGACGACCTCTCGATCGACCGAAATCCACTGGGCTTCACTCGTCTCGGGAATGAGGTTGCGGTCGATCCCGGGGCCGAGTTTGATTCCGGTCGGGATTCGTCGGGCCAGATCGAACGCCCAGTCGAGCGACGGCGACCAGTCGGTGGGGTCGGTGAGGCGCGTGGCGCCGTCGCGGCGGGCCGGGTCGAGCCACACGCCACCCACACCGGCGAGGTCGGCGTCCTCGGCGGTGCCGTGCTCCACACGCGCCGAAGGGAACGGCGCCAGGTTGAAGGCCGCGACCGCGGCGGTCACCTCGTCGCGCTCGACCGCGACGACACCGAGGTCGAGCGCGGCGAACGCCATCGCATCCGCGCCGATCCCGCAGCCGAGGTCGGCGACCACGTCGACCCCCGCCCCGGCGAACCGGCCGGCGTGCAGGGCCGCGACCCGCAGCCGCGTCGACTGCTCGAGGCCGGCCGGGGTGAACAGCATCCGATCGGCGAAATCGCCGAACTTCACCCGCGCCCGTGACCGGAGCCGCGCTTGCTCGAGCACCGTCGCGACGAGGCCGCCGTCGTGCCCGGCCGCTCGCAGTCGCGAGACCGTGCGCACGACGTCGGCCGTGGCATCCAGCCCGCCGACCTCGTCGAGCAACCGCAGCCCCTCAGCCGACAGCAGCTGCCGCAGATCGTCGACATCCATCCCCCCATCATCGTTCGCAATTCAGGATGACCGCGCCGATGCGGGGTCAAACGTCGTCATGCCGGCCGTCCAGCCTGAATTGTGAACGTCAAGCGAGGAACGAGCGGCTCGACGGGGACGTCGGGTGACGGCGGGGATGGATGCGTTGGCACTCGCGTTGATCGACTGCTAACGAGACGCTATGGTTATCCCTGGCACTCTCAGTCGGACTGTGCCAACCCAAACTTCGTATCAGCAGGGTCTTTCAGAAAGAGGTCATCCAGTGTCGGTCTCCATCAAGCCGCTCGAGGATCGCATCGTCATCAAGCAGGTCGACGCCGAGCAGGTCACCGCGTCGGGTCTCGTGATCCCCGACACCGCGAAGGAGAAGCCCCAGGAGGGCGAAGTCGTCGCGGTCGGACCGGGTCGCATCGACGACAACGGCAACCGCGTCCCGCTCGACGTCAAGGTCGGCGACAAGGTCATCTACTCCAAGTACGGCGGCACCGAAGTGAAGTTCGGCGGCGACGACCTGCTCGTGCTCTCGGCGCGCGACGTGCTCGCCGTCATCGGCTGAGTTCCCATCGTTAGAAGGCCCCGACGCCCCGGAAGTCCGAGGCGTCGGGGCCTTCCGCATCCCGGAGAGGGTTGAGTTCGTGCCGACTGCTCCCCCGTCGCAGCGCCGCATCGGAATTCTCTACGCCATCGGCGCCTACGCACTCTGGGGCGGATTCCCGCTCTACTTCCTCGCGCTGGCCCCCGCGAGCGCCGTCGAGGTCGTCGGATTCCGCATCATCCTGTCTCTCGTGGTGTGCGCGCTGCTGATCTCCGTCAGCCGGGGGTGGAGCCGATTCGCCGCCCTCCTTCGTGACCGCCGTCGGTCGCTCCTCATGCTCGTGGCCGCCGCCGTGATCTACCTCAACTGGCTCGTCTACATCTTCGCCGCCCTCGCCGGGCACGTCATCGAGGCCGCCCTGGGCTACTTCATCAACCCCCTCGTCACCGTCCTGCTGGGCGTCGTGGTGCTGCGTGAGCGGATGCGGCCCGCGCAATGGGCGGCCCTCGGAATCGCGCTCGTCGCGATCGTGGTGATCGTCGTCGGGTACGGGTCGTTCCCGTGGATCGCGATCGTGCTCGCCGTCACCTTCGCGGCGTACGGGTTGGTGAAACGCGTCGTCGGCGCCCAGGTCGACGCGCTCGCCGGGCTGACTCTCGAAACCGCGTGGCTCGCGCCGCTCGCGATCATCCAGCTGGTGCTCGTCGCCACCGTCGGCGGCGGACTCGCCTTCGGCGCACACGGCGTGCCGCACACCCTTGCGATCCTCTCGGCGGGAGTCGTGACGACCGTTCCGCTCCTGCTCTTCGCGGCGGGCGCGCGACGCATCCCGCTCGTCGCGCTCGGCATGGCGCAGTTCATCACCCCCGTGCTGCAGTTCCTCGTCGGCTGGCTCGTGCTGCACGAGGCGATGCCGATCGAGCGATGGATCGGGTTCGCTCTCGTCTGGATCGCCCTCGTCGTACTGATGACCGACATGATCGCCGCATCGCGGCCGCCGCGTCGCGCCTCCCTCGAGCGGGTCTGACCTGCCGATAGGGTGACTCGAGCTGCCGGAAAAGGAGCCCCCGATGCCCCGCCCGATCCTTCGCGTCGCCCTCGCGGCCGCGCTCGCCGTGAGTCTGACCGCCCTCGCCGGCTGCGGGGGCGCCCCGGCGCCCACCCCGACCCCCACCCCCACACCCACCCCGACGGGCGATGGCGAGCTGAGGATCGGCACCCTCTTCCCGTCGAGCGGCGGCGTCGCCTTCATCGGCCCCGCCCAAGTCGCCGGGGTCAAAGCCGCCGTGCGGGAGATCAACGCCGCGGGCGGGGTGAACGGCACCCCGGTCGTCGTCGTCAGTCGTGACTCCGGCGACGCCTCGACGCAGAAGGCCGAAGAGTCCTTCGCCGACATGGTCACGCAGGGCGTCGACGTC
>CBFGZU010000031.1:0-20623 GCA_965653335.1 uncultured Pseudolysinimonas sp. | reverse complement strand
GACACTTCAGGCATGGAAGCTCTGCTCGTCGGAATCGTCGCCGTGAACCTCGTGATCACCGTCGCGCTCACCATCCTCGTGCTCATGGGACGTCGGCGCGGCGGCGCGGCCGACACGGGAGTGCTCGAGAAGGCGCTGCGCGCCGAGCTCCGGATCACCGGTTCGGAACTCCGGCAAGACTTGAGCTCCCAGCGCACGGAACTCGGCGATCACCTCAAGCGCGAGCGGGACGAGCGGCAGGCCGCGCACCGTGAGCTGCGGCAGGATGTCGAGAATCTGCGCCAAGGCAACGAGAGCAAGCTCGAGGCGATGCGCACGACGGTCGACGAGAAGCTCCAGGGCACCCTCGTCACGTCGCTCGCCCAGAACGCCGACCGGATCGAGGCGCTCACGACGGCGAACGCCGAGAAGCACCTCGAGCTGCAGAAGGTGTTGCGTGAAGAACTCGAGAAGCTGCGCCTCGGCAACGAGGCGAAGCTCGAGAAGATGCGCGAGACCGTGGACGAGAAACTTCAGGGCACCCTCGAGAAGCGGCTTGGCGAGTCGTTCAACCTCGTGAGCGCTCGCTTGGAAGAAGTGCAGAAGGGGCTCGGCGAGATGCAGAACCTCGCCTCCGATGTCGGGGGCCTGAAGCGCGTCCTGACCAACGTCAAGAGCCGCGGCGGATGGGGCGAGGTGCAGCTGCAGCGTCAGCTCGAAGATCTGCTGACTCCCGAGCAGTACGAGGTCAATGTGGCGATCAAGCCGAACACCGGTGAGCGCGTGGAGTTCGCCGTCAAACTGCCGGGTCGTGACGACAACAACGTGCCCGTCTATCTGCCGATCGACTCGAAGCTGCCGCAAGAAGACTACGAGCGTCTGCTCGACGCTCAGGAGCGCGGTGACAAGGCCGAGATCGAGGATGCCGGCAAGGCTCTCGAGCGCGCGATCATCGAGCAGGCGAAGACCGTCGCGAAGAAGTACATCGAGCCCCCGCATACGACCGATTTCGCGATCATGTACCTGCCGACCGAGGGGCTCTTCGCCGAGGTCGTGCGCCGGCCGGGTCTCGCCAGCAAGCTCTTCAGCGACCACCGCGTGTCGATCGCGGGCCCGACGACTCTGGCGTCCCTGTTGAACAGCCTCCAGATGGGCTTCCGGACGCTCGCGATCGAGAAGCGCAGTTCCGAGGTATGGCAAGTGCTCGCCGCCGCCAAGGAGGAGTTCCGCAAGTACGGCGAAGTGTGGTCGAAGCTCGAGAAGCAGCTCGCCACGGCGCAGAACACCGTGAGCGAGGCCGGACGACGCACCCGGGCGGTCGAACGCAAGCTGCGCGGGGTCGAGTCGCCGGTCGGTGCTCCGGCTCTCGACGACCTCCTCAGTGACACCGACGACGCCGACCTGCCCGAGCACGTCGCGGCGGAGTTCGCCGCCCTCGCGGCGACCGGTACCGACCGGCCCGAACTCCTCGACGGCCTCGACGTCACCACGCGCGCGAAGGACAAGACCGCCTGACCTCGCGCGTCGTGCGGGCGACCTTCGACCAGGTGTCGTGCCTAGGCCCCCGCGGGGTCGAGTTCCTCGGTGTCGACCGGCGCGGCGAACTGCGCCTCGTAGAGGCGGGCATAAGCCCCCTCAGCGGCGATCAGTTCGTCGTGCGTGCCCTTCTCAACGATCGAGCCCGCCTCCATCACGAGAATGAGGTCGGCATCCCGGATCGTCGACAGGCGGTGCGCGATGACGAACGAGGTGCGCGAGCGGCGCAGTTCGCGCATCGCCCGTTGCACGAGCAACTCGGTGCGCGTGTCGACCGACGAGGTCGCCTCGTCGAGGATGAGCAGCTCCGGCCGGGCGAGAAACGCCCGCGCGATCGTGATGAGCTGCTTCTCGCCCGCCGAGACGTTGCCGCCTTCGTCGTCGAGCACGGTGTCATACCCGTCGGGGAGGGCGTGCACGAAGCGGTCGACGTAGGCATCCCGAGCCGCCTCGAGGATCTCGTCTTCGGTCGCGTCGGGCCGACCGTAGGCGATGTTGTCGCGGATCGTGCCCTTGAACAGCCAGGTGTCTTGCAGCACCATTCCGGTGCGGGCGCGCAGGTCGTCGCGCGTCATGGTCGCCGTGTCGAAGCCGTCGAGGGTGATGCGTCCGCCGTCGAGTTCGTAGAACCGCATGATGAGGTTCACGAGAGTCGTCTTGCCGGCGCCGGTGGGCCCGACGATCGCGATCGTGCTGCCGGGCTCGGCGACGAGCGAGAGGTCGTCGATGAGCGGCTCGTCGGGGGCGTAGCGGAACGACGCGTGCTCGAAGACCAGCCGACCGGCCGTCGCGGGGGGCGAGAGCGGCTCGGCGGGGTCCGCCGACTGCTCGTCGGCGTCGAGCAGCTGGAAGACCCGCTCGGCGCTCGCCACCCCCGATTGCAGCAGGTTCACGAGCGACCCCAGTTGCGACAGCGGCTGGGTGAACTGCCGCGAGTACTGGATGAAGGCTTGCACGTCGCCGATCTTCATCGAACCGCCCGAGACGAGCACGCCGCCGACGACGGCGATCGCGACGTAGACGAGGTTTCCGACGAACATGGTCGCGGGCATGATGAGGCCGCTGATGAACTGCGCTCCGAACGAGGCCCGGAAGAGTTCGTCGTTCTTGTCGGCGAATCGAGCTTCGACCTCCCGGTGCCGCCCGAAGACTTTGACGAGCGCGTGGCCGGAGTATCCTTCCTCGATCTGCGCGTTGAGCTCGCCGGTGTGGGTCCACTGTGCGACGAACAGCTTCTGCGAGCGCTTGGCGATCGCGATCGTGATGCCGAGCGTGAGCGGGATCGCGACGAGGGCGATCACGGCGAGCAGCGGCGAGATGACGAACATCATCACGACGACGCCGAGCACGGTCAGCACCGAGGTGAGCATCTGGCTCATCGTCTGCTGCAAGCTCTGCGACACGTTGTCGATGTCGTTCGTGACACGACTTAGCAGCTCGCCGCGCGGCATCTTGTCGAAGTACGACAGCGGCAGCCGGTGGATCTTCTCTTCGACCTGCGAGCGCAGTCGGAAGACAGTGCGCTGCGTCACCCCATTGAGCACATAGCCCTGCAGGTATTGGAAGAGCGACGAGAACACGTAGAGCAGCAGCACGATTCCGAGCACCACCTGGAGGGCCGCGAAGTCGATGCCCTGGCCGGGAACGAGGTCGAGGTTGCGCAGCAGGTCGGCTTGCTGCTGGTCGCCCGACGCCTCGAGGCCGGCGATGACCTGCTCTTTGGTGACGCCGTCGGGGAGCCGCGACGAGATCGCGCCTTCGAAGATGAGGTCGGTCGCCATCCCGAGCACCTTCGGCCCGATCACGGCGAGCGCGACGCTCACGACACCCAATACGACGACGAAGAAGACGGGGATGATCTCGGGTCGCAGCCGCGCGGCCAACCGACGGGCCGACGGGCCGAAGTTCAAGCTCTTCTCGACGGGCATCCCCATGCCGCCGAACGGGCCATGGCCGCCCGGTCCGCGCCGCGGTGCCGGGCGTTCCGGGGCTTCGGTGGTGTCGTTGTCGCTCATGCCGCCTCCTCCGCCGAGAGCTGACTGGCGACGATCTCGGCGTACTCCGCGGAGGTCTCGAGCAGCTCGGAATGGGTGCCGCGGCCGACAATCTGCCCATGCTCGAGCACGAGGATCTGGTCGGCGTCGGTGATGGTCGCGACGCGCTGCGCGACGATGATCTTGGTCGCCTCGGGAACCGCCCGGGTGAGCGCGGACCGGAGCCGCGCATCCGTCGCGGTATCGAGCGCCGAGAACGAGTCGTCGAAGACGTAGATCGGCGGCCGCTTGACGAGGGCCCGAGCGATCGCGAGGCGCTGCCGCTGACCGCCCGAGACGTTCGTGCCGCCCTGGGAGATGGGAGCCTCGAGCCCGCCGGGCATGGCCTCGACGAAGGAGCGGCTCTGCGCGATCTCGAGAGCTTCCCAGAGCTCGTCGTCGGTGGCGTCGGGCTTGCCGTATCGGAGGTTCGATGCCACGGTGCCCGAGAACAGGTAGGCGCGCTGCGGCACGAGTCCGATGCGCCCCCAGAGCACGTCGGGGTCGATCCGGCGCACATTCACGCCGTCGACGAGCACCGATCCGGCCGAGGCGTCGAAGAGCCGCGGCAGCAGGTTGACGAGGGTCGTCTTGCCGGCCCCGGTGCTGCCGACGACCGCGGTCGTGCTGCCGGGGGTCACCGTGAACGTCAGGTCGCGCAGCACCGGCTCGGCGGCTCCCGGATAGGAGAAGGCCACATCGCGCAATTCGACCGCACCGCGCGTGCGCAGTTCGGTGACCGGCGATGCGGGCAGCACGACGCTCGACGGAGTGTCGAGAACTTCCCCGATCCGGTCGGATGACACCGCTGCGCGCGGCAGGAAGAACGCGAGCATCGTCGCCATGAGAACGGCCATCAGGATCTGTACGAGATAACTGAGAAACGCGATGAGCGACCCGACCTGCAGGCTGCCGTCCTCGATGCGATACGCGCCGAACCAGAGCACCGCGACGCTCGACACGTTGAGCAGCAGCATCACGGTGGGGAACATGAGCGCGAACAGCCGCCCGGCCCGCAGCGCCGTGTCGGTGAGGTCTTCGTTCGCCCGCGCGAATCGGGCGGTCTCGACCGGTTCCCGCACAAAGGCGCGCACGACGCGGATGCCGGTGAGCTGCTCGCGCAGCACCCGGTTGACGGCGTCGATGCGCTCCTGCATCCGGCGGAACAACGGTGTCATCCGCATGATGATGAGACCAACGGCGACAAGCAGCACGGGCACGGCGACGACCATGATCCACGACAGGCCGGGGTCTTCCGAGATGGCGAACACGACCCCGCCGATCGCGAGGATCGGAGTCGCGACGAGCATCGTGCAGCCGATGAGCACGAGCATCTGCACTTGTTGCACGTCGTTGGTGGTGCGGGTGATGAGCGACGGGGCTCCGAAGCGGGACACCTCCTGTTCGGAGAACTTTCCGACCTGTGCGAAGATCGCGCCGCGAAGGTCACGCCCGAACGCCATCGCGAGTCGCGCTCCGAAGTAGACGGCGACGACGGCGCACACGATCTGCGCGAGCGTCACGGCGAGCATGATGCCGCCGATCATCACGATGTAGCCGATGTCGCCGCGAGCGACCCCGGAGTCGATGATGTCGGCGTTGAGGCTGGGCAGCCAGAGCGACGCGATCGATTGCGCCGCTTGGAACACGATGACCGCCACCAGGAGCGGCCAGTACGGTTTCACGAACCGCACGAGCAGTTTGCCGAGCATCAGGCGTCTCCTTCTCGTCGGATGATCCCGCGGGCGATCAGCCCGGACAGCACGTCGGACCCCAGGTCGGATGCCATCGGCAGCGCCGACGCGAACGCGACGAGTCGCACGTACTCGGCGACGGTCTCGACGGGCACGGCGAGCCGCCCGGCATCAGGGGCGAGCAGGGTGCCGAGCACGTCGGCGAGCAGCTGCCGTTCGCCCGCGGTGCGAGCCGAGCGGCCGGGGCGCTCGCGGAGTCCGAGGGCGACGACCGCCGCGACGACATCCCGAAAGTGCGCGTTGAGCGTCGACATGACCTGCTCGAGCTTGACCTCGAGAGGTTGGTCGATGTCGATGGCGCGGAGCGCGGCGAGCAGCGGGAGGTGATCGAAGATCTTCTCGATCGCCGCGGCGATGAGGGCGTCTTTGTCGCCGAAAGCGCGGAACAGGGTGCCTTCGGCGACGCCGGCCGCTTCGGCGATCTGACGAGTCGACACGTCGCGTCCGTGTTCGCGCAGGAGCGGCACGGCCGCGAGCAGGATCGCTTCGCGCCGGTCCTCGGGAGCGAGCGGCCGAGCGCGTTCCCGCGAGAACGTCTTGACGTCCACGAACGCGTCCCCGGCGTGCATCACCCCGCGATGCTAAATGAGTGAGCACTCACTCCGCAACCTCGACGGCCGAGCCGAGACGATATGATGATTCCATCATGCCATTGACTCGCGCCGAACGCCCGCTCTACGAAGTCAAGGCGGGCCTCTTCAAGGGCCTCGCGCATCCGCTGCGCATCCGGCTGCTCGAACTCCTCGCCGACGGCGCCGAGCACAGCGTCACCGAGCTGCAGCGCAGCACCGGGATGGAGCCCTCGCACCTCTCCCAGCACCTCTCCGTGCTCCGCCGGCACCGGCTCGTCACCTCCGACCGCCGCGCGAGTCACGTCTACTACCGGATCACCGAACCCGAGGTCGCCGAGTTCCTCGCGGTCGCGCGCCGGCTGCTCGCCGCCGTGCTGCAGTCCGACACCGAACAGCTCGGCCACATCACCCGACTGCCCGACCTCACCGCGCGATGAGCCGCGTCGCGGGGTACCTGCGCCGGATGCTGCCGGGTCCCGCCGACTATCGCGGGCTGCGGAGGTCCTGGCGACGGGACCTGCTAGCCGGGCTCACCGTCGGCATCGTCGCCCTGCCGCTCGCCCTCGGGTTCGGGATCTCGTCGGGAGCCGGGGCCGAGGCGGGCCTCATCACGGCGATCGTCGCCGGAGTCGTCGCGGCGGTCTTCGGCGGGTCGCACGTGCAGGTCTCCGGCCCGACGGGAGCGATGGTCGTCGTGCTCGCACCGATCGTCGCGTCGCACGGACTCGCGTCGGTCGCACTCGTGAGCTTGCTCGCCGGCGTCATCGTCGTCGCGGGCGGCCTGCTGCGACTCGGCCGCGCGGTGTCGTTCATCCCCTGGCCGGTGATCGAAGGGTTCACGCTCGGCATCGCCGTGATCATCTTTCTGCAACAGGTGCCGGCGCTCACCGGTCCCGCCCGCGCCGTTTCGCACGGCAACGCCGTCCTCGGTGCGGTGACGGCGCTCGCGTCGACGGATCCCGGCTACCTGCTCTGGGCGGCGGGCGCCGTCGCCGTCGTCGCGGCGTGCATGCTCCTGTTGCCGCGACTGCATCCCGCCATCCCCGGATCTCTCGTCGGCATCGTCGCCGTCACCCTGCTCGGGTTGATCCTCGCGACTCCCCTCGCCACGATCGGGGCCCTGCCGCACAGCCTTCCGGCCCCCGCACTCCCCCTCATCGACCCGGCGACGTTCTCCGGTCTGCTGCTGCCGGCGCTCACCGTCGCCGCCCTCGCCGCGATCGAGTCGCTGCTCTCGGCCCGGGTCGCCGCTTCGCTCGCCGACACGGGCTCCTATGACCCCGACCGCGAACTCGTCGGCCAGGGCCTCGCCTCCGTCGCCGCGGGGCTATTCGGCGGAATGCCCGCGACCGGCGCGATCGCCCGCACCGCCGTCAACGTGCGCTCGGGGGCCCGAACCCGGCTCGCGGCGATCACCCACGCCGTCGTGCTGCTCGCCGTCGTGCTCGTCGTCGCCGAACCGGTGGGCAGCATCCCGCTCGCGGCCCTCGCCGGCGTGCTCATGGTCACCGCGGTGCGGATGGTGCACGCCGCGACGGTGCGCTCGATCCTGCGTTCCACCCGAGCGGATGCCGCCGCGTTCGTCATCACGGCGATCGTCACCGTCTCGGTCGACCTCATCGTCGCCGTCGTCATCGGCATGATCGTCGCCGGGGTGTTCGCCATCCGCGGTCTCGCGCGGGCGACGGGCGTGCATCGCGAAACGATCGCCGGGGAACCCGAGCCGGCCGACGAGAGGATCGCGATCATCCGCTTCGACGGGCCGCTGTTCTTCGCCGCGGCCGACCGGGTGCTCGACACCGTCACGGGTCTCGGCGGGGTGTCGGTCGTGATCCTCCGGATGTCGCAACTCGAGCTCGTCGACGCCACGGGCGCTCACGTGCTGAGCGAGATCGTGCACCGACTCGAGGCCCGCGGCGTGACGGTGCTCATCAAGGGCGTACGCGAAGGCCACACCGAACTGTTCCGCACAGTCGGGGTGCTCGACGCGCTGCGCGACCAGCGGCACCTGTTCGACGACTTGCCCGCCGCGATCGCGCACGCTCGCCGTCACGTCGCCCGCGAGACGGCCTCCGAGTGAATGGGCGACCCGGGCTCTGACCTACGCGTCCTCGCCGAGCCACTTCTGCACGAGGTGGTCGGCGATCACCCGCCGGATCGTGCCTGAACGCGCCCGCAACACGATGCTCTCGGTGCGGATGATCGGACCCTTGCGTTCCACACCCCGCACGAGCGCGCCGTCGGTGACGCCCGTGGCGACGAAGAAGGTGTTGTCGCCCTTGACGAGGTCGTCGGCCTCGTAGACCTCGTCGAAGCGCAGCCCCGCCGCAGCACCGCGCTCGCGTTCGGCATCCGATTGCGGGTAGAGCACCGTCTGGATGAAGCCGCCGAGCGCCTTGATCGCGCACGCCGTCGCGACACCCTCGGGGCTTCCGCCGATCCCGACGCACATGTCGAGGCGGCTGTCGTAGCGTGCGGCGTTGATGCCTCCCGCGACATCGCCGTCGAGCATCAGGCGCGTGCCCGCTCCCGCCGCGCGGATGTCGTCGATGAGCTTCTCGTGCCGCGGGCGGTCGAGCACGCCGATGAGCATCTCGTCGACGGCCTTGCCTTTCGCCTTCGCGAGGGCCCGGATGTTCTCGCCGATCGGGGTGCGGATGTCGACGACCCCGATGCCCGCCGCGTCGGTGACGAGTTTGTCCATATAGAAGACGCTCGACGCGTCGAGCATCGACCCGCGGTCGGCGGCGGCGATCATCGAGATGGCGTTGCTGCGTCCGGCCGCCGTGAGCGACGTGCCGTCGATCGGGTCGACCGCGATGTCGCACGCGGGCCCGTGACCGTTGCCGACGACCTCCCCGTTGAAGAGCATCGGCGCCTCGTCCTTCTCGCCCTCGCCGATCACGATCGTTCCGGCGAAGTCGACGGTGCCCAGGAACTTGCGCATCGCATCCACGGCGGCACCGTCGGCGCCGTTCTTGTCGCCGCGCCCGATGTAGGGGAAGGCCCGGATGGCTGCCGCCTCGGTCGCCCGCACGAGCTCCATCGCGAGGTTGCGGTCGGGCTCGGTGAACAGAATTCCGCGGTCGTCATCCGCCATGGGGTGTCCTCATCGATCGAAAGCGGGGTCGGCCCTGGTGGCGGAGGGCGCGCGCCCCAGCCTAATCGAGCCAGCCGACGCCCCTCATCGAGCCGGCCCGGGCCGAGCCGACCGGGCCGACGCGCGTGCCGAGCCCGGTAAGCTCGGCGCGGGGTCAGCGCCCCCGACCACCGTTTCGCCGAAGGAGTCACCTCATGCCCGTCGCCACTCCCGAGCAGTACGCCGAGATGCTCGACACTGCCAAGTCGAACGGGTTCGCCTTCCCGGCGATCAACGTCTCGTCGTCGCAGACGGTCAACGCCGTGCTGCAAGGACTCACCGAAGCGGGATCCGACGGCATCATCCAGGTCTCGACCGGTGGCGCCGACTACTTCGCCGGGCAGTCGGTCAAAGCGCGCGCGTCGGGTGCCCTCGCCTTCGCGGCGTTCGCGACCGAGGCGGCCAAGAACTACCCCATCACCGTCGCGCTGCACACCGACCACTGCCCGAAGGATGCCCTCGGCGGTTTCGTCGAGCCGCTCATCGCCGCATCCGAGGCGCAAGTCAAAGCCGGCGGCAACCCGATCTTCCAGTCGCACATGTGGGACGGCTCGGCTGTCCCGCTCGCCGAAAACCTCGAGATCGCGAAGAACCTGCTGCCGCGCATGAAGGCGATCAACTCGATCCTCGAAGTCGAGATCGGCGTCGTCGGGGGCGAAGAGGACGGCGTCGCCCACGAGATCAACGAGCACCTCTACACGACCCTCGAGGATGCGATCGCGACCGTCGAAGCGCTCGGCCTCGGCGACCAGGGACGCTATCTGGCGGCCCTCACCTTCGGCAACGTGCACGGCGTCTACGCGCCCGGAAACGTGAAACTGCGCCCCGAGCTGCTCAAGGAGATCCAGGACGGGCTCGCCGCGCGGTACGGCACGGGCGCCAAGCCGCTCGACCTCGTCTTCCACGGCGGCTCCGGTTCGAGCGACCAGGAAATCGCCGACGCGGTCTCGTACGGCGTCGTGAAGATGAACATCGACACCGACACCCAGTACGCGTTCACCCGGTCGATCGCCGGATCGATGTTCACCAACTACGACGGCGTGCTCAAGGTCGACGGCGGGGTGGGCAACAAGAAGATCTACGACCCGCGGGCGTGGGGCAAGGTCGCCGAAACCGCGATGGCGGCCCGGGTCGAGGCGGCCACGCGCCAACTCGGCAGCGCCGGACGGAGCATCACCGCGAAGTGATGGCGATCACGTCGACGTAGCGGGCGGCAGGTTGAACGTCACCCGCAGGAACTCGTCGTTGCTCCACTCCAGGTCGTCGACGCTGCCCCGCAAGGCGAGGTAGTACGGGGCGAGCTGCATGACGCGTCGGCCCTCCGGTAGCTCGAAGTCGAGACTCACCCCGACCGCCGTCGAGCCGTCGGGATGGGCGCGCAGCTCGACGAGCAGCGACCCGGCATCCGTCCCCGGCGTGTCGAGGATGGCGCGGATGAGTGCACGAAGCGAGGTGCGCTGCGAAGCCCGCATCCGGTTCGCCTGATGGTCAGGGTCGATGACGACGAGCCGGTCGTACGCCACCGAGTCGAGCCAGCTCAGATTCGACTGGGTCACCAGATCGTCGCGCAGCCGGCGCGCGAGATTTCCCGCGAGAGTCCGGTCGGCCGACGTGACCTGACCCGAACGCGCGATGTCGTCGATGAACGGCGCCGCGCGCGAGATCAACCGCGCGATCCGATCGCGTTCGGCCTGCTCGTTCTGGGCACCCCGGGGCGCGTCGAGGGAGAGCATCGTCTGGCTGCGCCGCTCGATGAGCGGGAGGGTGCGCGCCACGACGGCGATCGAGAATGCAGCCGTCGCCACGATGCCGCTCACGATCGGCGTGGCGATGATGACATCCGTCGCCACCGGGCCCCACGCGACGGTCGGGGGCTGGATGAGGAGGTGAGCAATCGGGACGGCGATGAGCGTCGCGGCGGTGCCGAGCACGATGATCGCTCGCGCCGGCAGGTAGGGGCCGAGGGACGCGATGACGAGTGCGAGGCCGACCGGGGCCCACCAGAGCTCGATCGCGAGCATCGTGTCGGAATAGCCGATCGCCGACAGCACGAACCCCGCGACACCGAGAGCGACCGCGACGCCCGCTCCCCTCCAGCCGAATCGTCGGCGCATCGGTCGGGTGAGCATTTGCACGAGGACGCACGCGGCCGCGCACAGGGCGACACCGGCGACCTGCAGGAGCGGTTCGGGGCTGCTCCCCCAAGTGAGGACCGCGAACGTGCCCCCATAAAGCACGTTGAGCCCGCCGAAGACGAGCGGCACGAAGGAGCCGGTGAACCAGCTGAGCGGGTCCACCTCCCGCGCCGAGACCCGCAGCCATCGCCGGTTGAGCAGCGACGGGCTCATGGAGCGACCTGCCGAGCCGCCGGAGCCGAGAGGATGACCGAGGTGCCTTCACCCGGCGCCGACCAGATGCGCACCTGCCCGCCGACGGTCGTCATCCGCTCGACCACCGAGGTGCGTAAGCCCAGCCGATCCGGCGGCACGGCTGCCGGATCGAAACCCCGACCCTGATCGGTGACCATCACGGTCACGTTCTCGGGGTCGGCGATGACCTCCACCTCGACCGTCGTCACCCCCGAGTGCCGGATGACGTTCTCGAGCGTCGCCCGAAGCGCAGCGATCAGCGCCGCCGCGACGTCGGCTGCGAGCACGTGGTGCGCGAGCGGGTGCCCGGTCAGGTGCATGCTCAGTCCGCGCCACTGGAATTCGCTCGCCAGTCGCGCCAGTTCGTTGCGCAGCCCGGCGTCTTCGGCCGGAAGGTCGACGGCCGCGGACGCGGTGATCCAGTCGGCGCCGCGCAGGGTCTCGAGGTCGGAGAGCAGCCGTTCGCGCGTGCGTTCGTCGAGGCTGTCGGGTGCGTTCATCACCACCGCGAGGTCGTTGAGCAGCGTGTCGTGCACGACCGCGGTGGTGCGACGCGCGAGGTCTTCGCCGTGGGCGAGGGCCCGCGTCTCCGACTCGAGCTCGTCGAAGTTGGGGACCCGGCGGCGGATGCGCGCCTGGATGGAGGCGAGGGTCAGGTAGGCGATCGTCGTGAGCGCGAGCACCATGAGGGGGCCGTAGCCCGGTTTGAAGGTGACTCCCGCGATGACATAGGCGACGATGCCTGCGATGATCGCGACCGCGAAACCGAGCAGCGACCAGGCGATCCCGACGACCGCCCGCGTCGCCGGGATGCCGACGAGCACGAGCGCGAGCGCCGGCCGGTTGACGAGGTACGGGGAGTGCTCCACGATGCCGGGGTCGCCGCTCAGAAGGGTCACGCCGTAACCGACCGTCGCGATCCCGCCGACCCCGAGGAAGAGCATGACGACCCACCGGCGGGGCCGCAGCACGACAGCGGCGATCCCGCCGAGCACGACGCCCAGCAGGATGAGCGCGAGGGGCACGTCGGCGGCGCGGCCGCGAATGACGAGGGTCTCGATGAGAACCGGCGCGGTGAGCAGGATCGTCGCCGCGGCGACGGCCCATCCGGCGGCCGACACCGACCCCGTGATGACGGCGGCGGCCGTCTCCCGGGGCAGGATGCGGACGCGCACCGTTCAGAACCCCAGGATGCCGGGAGCGCCCGGTGTCAGCAGCACGATCGCGACGATCGCACCGACTCCGGCGAGGACCGACACGGCACCGGCGACGAGGGGAACCCAGAACGCGACGCGTCCTCGCCTCAACCGATGCACCGCGATCGCTCCCGAGGCTAGGACGAGGGCGAGGCACACCGCGAAGAGCACGACACCGCCGATTCGTGCGGCGTCGGCGAAGTCGATCGACTCGACGAAAGTGTCCTTGGTCGCGATCTCGAGAAAGTAGTCGAAGTCGAGGAGAGCACCCGCGTACTGCACGAGGTTGAGCACCCCGAACACGATGAGAAGGATCGTGACGGGTCGGTCGGCGCGGCGCCACGCCGAACCGCGGGCGGCGGGGACGGGCGGGGCGGCGGGGCGAGGGTCGGGCGCGACCGCGGGAGGGCTCGTCGGGATGCCGCGGAGGGCGGCGACCTCCTCGGGCGTCGCATACTCCCCGTACTGCGGCGTCGGCCGGCGATCGGCGCCCTCGGACCGCGACGAGCTCACCGCGACCGACCGCCGAGCGCGCGGTCGTCGGTGTTTCCGGCGGCGTCGCGGCGCAATTCCTTCGGCAGCGAGAACATGAGGTCTTCCTCCGCCGTCTTCACCTCTTCGACGTCGCGGTAGCCCGCATCCGCGAGGTCGTCGAGCACTTCGCGCACGAGCACTTCGGGAACCGACGCGCCGCTCGTCACCCCGACCGTCGCGACGCCGTCGAGCCAGGACTGCTGAATCTCGCTCGCGAAGTCGACCCGGTGCGCGGCACGCGCGCCGTGCTCGAGCGCGACTTCGACGAGCCGCACGCTGTTGCTGGAGTTCGCCGATCCGACGACGATCACGAGATCGGCTGCGGGCGCGACCTTCTTGATCGCGACCTGACGGTTCTGGGTGGCGTAGCAGATGTCGTCGCTCGGCGGATCCTGAAGGTTGGGGAAGCGTTCGCGCAGACGTCGAACGGTCTCCATCGTCTCGTCGACGCTCAGGGTCGTCTGCGAGATCCAGACCAGGTTGTCGGGGTCGCGCACCTCGAGGCCCGCGACGTCGTCGGGGCTCGTCACGAGCGTGGTGCGCTCGGGGGCGTGCCCCATCGTGCCCTCGACCTCTTCATGACCGGTGTGTCCGATCAAGAGGATGTCGAGCCCCTGTTTCGAGAAGCGGGTCGCCTCGCGGTGCACTTTGGTCACGAGCGGGCAGGTGGCGTCGATCGCTTGAAGGCCGCGATCGGCGGCGCCCTGCACGACGGCGGGTGAGACGCCGTGCGCCGAGAAGACGACGTGCGCACCCTCCGGCACTTCGTCCACGTCGTCGACGAACACGGCGCCGGCCTTCTCGAGCGTGCTGACGACGTGCACGTTGTGCACGATCTGCTTGCGCACGTACACGGGCGCCCCGAAGTTCTCGAGCGCCTTCTCGACGGCGATCACCGCGCGGTCGACCCCCGCGCAATACCCGCGCGGCGCCGCGAGCAAGACGCGCTTGCCGCCGGCGACAGGCTCGTCGATGAGCCGGCCCCGAACCGCGGGTGCGCGGGGCGGGGCGAGAACCGGCTGCCCGTTCGTGATGCCTGACACGCCCCGAGTCTACGGAGCCTGCCAGTGGGCGGCTGGGAGGCCGAGCGTCGGCCGACTGTCGCGCTCCGAGGACGCCGCGGGCGACACGCCGAGCGACACGCCGCCCTGCCTGCATCCGTCATCCGCGGGCGACAGCGGCACCGCTTCGCGGATCCCGGTGGGGGTGGCCTTCGCTAGCCTCGGAGCGTGTCCGACGCACCTGAAGTTGCCGAGCGCTCCTCGCCCGAGGCGCCGTGGCCCGTCGCCGTGATGTCGGGGAAGCTCAAGGACTACATCGACCGCCTCGGAACCGTGTGGGTCGAAGGCGAGATCACCCAGTGGGGACTGTCGGGCGGCAACGCCTACGGCAAGCTCAAAGACCTCCAACAAGACGTCACGCTCTCGTTCCGCATCTGGTCGACGACGCTGCAGAAGCTCAAAGAGGAGTTCAGGCAGGGCGACCGAGTCGTCGCACTCGTCAAGTCGGAGTGGTGGCCCAAGGGCGGCACCCTCACGATGCAGGTCTACGACATCCGCCATGTCGGCATCGGCGACCTGCTCGCGAAACTCGAGGCGCTGCGCCGGAAACTCAGCGACGAGGGGCTGTTCGCGCTCGACCGCAAGCGACGGCTGCCGTTCCTGCCGCGCTGCATCGGGCTCGTCACCGGTAAGGACTCGGATGCCGAGAAAGACGTGCTGCGCAACGCCCGGTTGCGCTGGCCCGCCGTGCAGTTCCGCATCCGGCACGCGGCGGTGCAGGGTGACCGCGCCGTGTCCGACGTGACGGGCGCGATCCGCTCACTCGACGCCGACCCCGAGGTGGATGTCATCATCGTCGCGCGCGGCGGCGGCGACTTTCAGAACCTCCTGCCGTTCAGCGACGAGCGGCTCGTCCGCGCCGTCGCCGAATGCCGCACGCCGGTCGTCAGCGCGATCGGGCATGAGGCCGACCGGCCGTTGCTCGACGACGTCGCCGACCTGCGTGCCTCGACACCGACCGATGCCGCCAAGCGCGTCGTCCCCGACATCGCCGACGAGCTCGCCCGCGTGCGCCAGGCCCGAAGCCGGATGCTCGCGCGCGTCACCGCTCTCGTCACCGGCGAGATCGACCGGATCGGTCACATCCGCTCCCGCCCCGCTCTCGCCCACCCTGACCGCATCGTCACCGATCGTGCGGAAGAGCTCACCCGCTGGGTGGCCCGCGGGTCGGAGCTCATCGACTACACGGTCGAACGCGCCGGGCAGCGCGTCATCGAGCTGCGGGCACACCTGCGAACGCTCTCGCCGAAAGCCACCCTCGAGCGGGGCTACGCGATCGCGCGACTCGACTCCGGCGAGGTGCTGCGCCGCGCCGACGAGGCGACCGCCGGCGATCGGGTGCGACTGACCCTGGCCGAGGGAGAACTCGCGGCGACCGTCGAAGGCCAAAGGTAAGGTGGAGGCCGTGTCCGACCCCGACGAGAGCATCGCCGAACTCAGCTATGAGCAGGCCCGCGATGAACTCGTGAAGGTCGTCGGGCAACTCGAACAAGGCGGATCGTCGCTCGAAGAATCGCTCGCCCTCTGGGAGCGCGGCGAGGTGCTCGCGAAGCGCTGTGAGGAATGGCTCATCGGCGCGAAAGCGCGCCTGGATGCCGCGCGCAGTTCCGCCGAGAAACCTGCCGCGACCGACGGCACCGCATGACGATGCCCGACCAGGAGGCGGCCCCGACCGCTGCCGAACGCCGCGCCGCCCGTCGGGCCAACCAGACGACGTTCAACCTCGTGCTCGCCCTCATCGCGTCGCTCGGCATCGTGCTGTTCCTCGTCGTCGTCGTCGTACGACCCGAGATGGAGCCGCGGACCGTCGACTACCGGCAGATCGCCGCCGACGCGCAAACCGACATCGACACCCCGCTCGCCGCCCCCGACCTGCCGGAGGGCTGGACGGCCAACCGCGCCGAACTCGTCGCCGATTCGGCCGACGGCGTCACGCGCTGGGAGATCGGCTTCCTCACCCCGGAAGGTCAATACATCGGGCTCGTGCAGGGCATCGAGGCGAACCCCTCGTGGATCGCCGACCAGGTGCTCTCGACCCCCGCGGTCGGCACCGAGAGCATCGGCGGGCTCACCTGGGACGCCTACGACCGCCGGGATGTCGACGACCCCGGCAACGTCGCCTACGCCCTCGTCACCACCGTGGACGCCGTCACGTTCGTGCTCGGCGGAACCGCATCCGATGCCGAGTTCGCCGTGCTGGCCGCCGCCGTCGCCGAGGATCTGCCGTGAGCACCCGCCGCACGCCGGCTCAGGTCTGGCGCGAGATGGCGCGTGGCAACGAGCGCTTCATGGCGGGCGAGCCGCAGCATCCCCGCCAAGATGTCGAACGCCGCACCGAACTCGCCCAGTTTCAGGCGCCCCACGCGGCACTCTTCGGATGCAGCGACTCACGGCTCGCCGCCGAGATCATCTTCGACAAAGGCCTCGGCGACCTGTTCGTGGTGCGCAATGCGGGGCAGGTCATCTCCGACTCGGTCGTCGGGTCGCTCGAGTACGCGGTCGCGGTGCTCGATGTTCCGCTCATCGTCGTGCTCGGCCACGACGAGTGCGGGGCGGTGCGTGCCGCGATCGACGCCGAGAAGCCGGATGCCGCGCCCCTTCCGCCGCACATCGCGCGCCTCATCGCGCCGATCCGCCCGGCGGTGCAACGCGTGCCGAACGACAACGGCGGCCCCGACATCCTCGAAGTGGGTCGCGAACATCTTCGCGACACCGTCGCGGAGCTGCTGGAGAGCTCCGAGCTCATCAGCGCCGCCATCGCCGCCGGTACGCTGGCTGTCGTCGGCGCGAACTACCGGCTCCTCGAGGGCCGCGTCGTTCCGGATGTCATCCTCGGCCAGATCGAGTCGTGACTCGGTCGGCCACCTCGCCACCGCTCCCACTCCCGTATCAACCGAAAGGCACGTCGCCGTGAGCACCGAGCCCGCGTATCGCATCGAGCACGACACGATGGGCGAGGTGCGGGTGCCCGCATCCGCCCTCTACAGCGCCCAGACCCAACGCGCCGTCGAGAACTTCCCGATCTCGGGATCGGGTCTCGAAGCCGGTCAGATCGTCGCCCTCGCTCGCATCAAGCGCGCCGCCGCAGTCGTCAACGCCGAACTCGGCATCCTCGATCGTGCTCTCGCCGACGCCATCACCGCGGCCGCCGACGACATCATCGGCGGTGCCCACCACGACCAGTTCCCGGTCGACACCTACCAGACCGGTTCCGGCACGTCGTCGAACATGAACATGAACGAGGTGCTCGCCACCCTCGCCACGACGAAGCTCGGCGCGCCGGTGCACCCCAACGACCACGTCAACATGTCGCAATCCTCGAACGACGTTTTCCCGACGTCCGTGCACGTCGCCGTCACCGGCGCCCTCGTGAACGACCTCGTGCCCGCGCTCGACCACCTCGCGAAGGCCCTCGAGGTGAAAGCCGAGCTGTGGAAGGGCGTCGTCAAGTCGGGCCGCACCCACCTCATGGATGCCACCCCCGTCACCCTCGGGCAGGAGTTCGGCGGCTACGCGCGCCAGGTGCGACTCGGCATCGAGCGCATCCAGGCCGCCCTCCCCCGTGTCGCCGAGGTTCCGCTCGGCGGCACCGCGACCGGCACCGGCATCAACACGCCCGCCGGCTTCTCGGCCCGGGTGATTGAGCTGGTCGCCGAGACCTCGGGGCTGCCGATCACCGAAGCGCTCGACCACTTCGAGGCCCAAGGCGCGCGCGACGGACTCGTCGAGGCATCCGGTGCTCTGCGCGTCATCGCGGTGTCGCTCACCAAGATCTGCAACGACTTGCGCTGGATGGGGTCGGGGCCCAACACCGGACTCGCGGAACTGTCGATCCCCGACCTGCAGCCCGGGTCGTCGATCATGCCCGGCAAGGTCAACCCGGTCATCCCCGAAGCGGTCATCATGGTCGGCGCGCGCGTCGTCGGCAACGACGCGACGATCGCGTGGGCCGGCGCGACGGGCAACTTCGAGCTGAACGTCGCCATCCCGGTGATGGGTACGGCGCTGCTGGAGTCGATCCGACTGCTCGCGAACTCGTCGGCGCTGCTCGCCGACAAGACGGTCGAGGGGCTCGAAGCGAACGAGGAGCGGGCGCGCGCGATGGCCGAATCGTCGCCGTCGATCGTCACCCCGCTCAACAAGTTCATCGGCTACGAGAACGCCGCGAAGATCGCCAAGCACTCGGTGGCGCAGGGTCTGACGGTGCGCGAGGCAACGATCGACCTCGGCTTCGTCGAGCGCGGCGAGATCACCCTCGAGCAGCTCGACACGGCCCTCGACGTGCTGTCGATGACCCGCCCAGGCTGAACCCGGCCTTCCGCCGAGGCGGTGGCACACTCGCAGCATGACGCTCGATCGGTCCCGGCGCGCCCGCGCGGCCCGCAAGCGCCGACATCGGTTTCTGGCAGCCGACAACGACCTGACTCCGGCGCAGTGGACGGCCATCCGAGCGGCCTGGGCGGGGTGCGCGTATTGCGGCGGGCCGGACGAGTCGCTGCAGAAGGATTGCGTACTCCCGCTCTCCCGAGGCGGCCGGTACACGGTCGAGAACGTCGTTCCCGCGTGCCGGTCGTGCAACGCCAGTAAGAGCAACGACGAGGTCACCGGGTGGCTGCGGCGGAAGCGCCTCGACGAGCCGCGCTTCCTGCTCCGTTGGGCCGAGATCGCCGCCGTCTTACGCACGGGGAGCTAGAGCCGGGAGCGGGCCGAACGGTGGTCGTCGCATGACGTTCAGAACTCAGGCCACTGGTGGCATCCCGTCAAGTTTCGGCGCCAAAGCGTCGGCGGAGCCTGAGTTCTGAACATCGAGTGTGGGTGGGACGGGCCGGGTCCACGCGAATGCGTTACGCCAGTTCGTTGCCTTCGAGCATCTCCGTGACGAGAGCGGCAATCGCCGACCTCTCGGAGCGGGTGAGGGTGATGTGGGCGAACAAGGGGTGACCCTTGAGCGTCTCGATCACGGAGGCCACCCCGTCGTGACGGCCGACGCGGAGGTTGTCGCGCTGGGCGACGTCGTGCGTGAGCACGACGCGGGAGTTCTGGCCGATGCGGCTAAGGACGGTGAGCAGCACATTCCGCTCGAGCGACTGCGCCTCATCGACGATCACGAACGCGTCGTGCAGCGAACGGCCGCGGATGTGGGTGAGCGGCAGCACTTCGAGGATGCCGCGCTCCACGACCTCTTCGAGCACGTTCTCGGAGACGAGGGCGCCGAGGGTGTCGAAGACCGCCTGACCCCAGGGGTTCATCTTCTCGTCCTTGTCGCCCGGCAGGTAGCCGAGTTCCTGGCCACCGACGGCGTACAGCGGACGGAACACCATGATCTTGCGGTGCTGCTGCTTCTCGAGCACGGCTTCGAGCCCCGCGCACAAGGCGAGCGCCGATTTGCCCGTTCCGGCGCGACCGCCGAGCGAGACAATGCCGATCTCGGGGTCGAGCAGCAGGTCGATCGCGAGGCGCTGCTCGGCGCTGCGCCCATGGAGGCCGAAGACATCCCGGTCGCCGCGCACGACGCGGAACTCGCCCTTGCCGCTCACCCGCCCGAGCGCCGAGCCGCGTTCGGAGTGCACGACGAGGCTCGTGTTGATCGGCAGGTCGGCGACCTGGCGCGACGAGATCGTCTCCTTCTCGTAGAGGTCGGCCATCTGCTCGGCCGACAGGTCGACATCCGCCAGACCGGTGTAGCCGGAGTCGACCGCCAGTTCGGCCTTGTACTCCTCGGCGGTGAGACCGATGGATGCCGCCTTCACCCGCATCGGCAGGTCCTTGGAGACGACCGTGACGGCGAGCCCGTCGTTGGCGAGGTTCATCGCGACGGCGAGGATGCGCGAGTCGTTGTCGCCCAGTTGCAGTCCCGACGGCAGCACCGACTGGTTGGAGTGGTTCAGCTCGACGCGCAGGGACCCGCTGTCGCCGACGGCGATCGGAAAGTCGAGACGCTCATGCTGTCGGCGCAACTCGTCGAGGTTGCGCAACGCTTGACGCGCGAAGTACCCGATCTCCGGATCGTTGCGTTTGGCTTCGAGTTCGGTGACGACGACGACGGGCAGCACGACGGCATGTTCCGCGAACCGGAATATCGCCTTCGGATCGCTCAGCAGCACCGACGTATCGAGAACGAATGTCCGCTCCCCCTGCTTCGGCTTTCCACCTCCGCTCTTCGCGTTGGTGGTCTTCTGCTGGGGCTTGTCGAGTGCGGGCACTCCCACTCCATCCCCGGGGAAATTCTCCCCGGCTGGTGTTACGTGGCGGCCACTTCAACTCGGAACGAACTTACGTGGCCGCTCCGACCAGGCGCCGTGCCTGATGTCTCCGACGCTAACCCTGGCCGCGTGAGGCGCGCGTTTCGACACGCCCCGCATGCGTTTCGGATGTGTGAACGTTGGGCGCGTCGGCGAGCCGTTCGCGCAGACGGGCGCGCGCCCGCGAATAGCGCTGTCGCGCCGCGTC
>CBFGZU010000030.1:0-20770 GCA_965653335.1 uncultured Pseudolysinimonas sp. | reverse complement strand
ATCATCGACCTGCCCGGCCAGGAGTATGCGCTCACCGATCCCGACGCGCCGGGGGGCAGTCGCGACGGATTCACGATCACCCGCATCCGCACCGCACCCGCTGTCGGCGTCCCCGACGCCGGAACGGCTCAAGCGCTCGCCTACGACATGGTGCTCGCGCGAGGCTGGGACCAGAGCGAGTTCGAGTGCCTGGTCGCCCTCTGGAACCGCGAATCGCACTGGAACGTCTACGCCCACAACATCTCGAGCGGCGCGTACGGCATCCCGCAAGCCCTCCCGGGCGACAAGATGGCGACAGCAGGAGCCGACTGGCAGACCAATCCGGCGACGCAGATCACCTGGGGTCTGGGCTACATCGCCGGCCGCTACGGCACGCCCTGCGACGCGTGGGAGCACAGCGAAAGCAGGGGCTGGTACTAGCGCCGTCGGTAACCTGAGCCCATGGACCTCGATTTCGCACTCGTCGCGATCGGCGGGGTGGTGCTCATCGTCGGGGCGGCGGCGTTCTCCCGACGGCTCGGGGTCGCCGCGCCCCTCCTGCTCGTGCTCGTCGGAATCGGCTACAGCTTCATCCCGGGCGTCCCCTCGATCGAGGTCGAACCCGAGCTGATCCTCATGGGCGTGCTGCCGCTGCTGCTCTACGCCGCGGCGATCCAGCTGCCCGTCGTCGACTTCCGCCGCAACTTCGGATCGATCTCGGCTCTCAGCGTGCTGCTCGTCATCGGCAGTGCTTTCCTCACCGGCTTCGTGTTGTTCGCCATCCTCGACGACCTCGACTTCGCCGCGGCGGTCGCGCTCGGCGCCGTCATCAGCCCGACGGATGTCGTCGCCGCCACGTCGATCGGCAAACGGCTCGGGCTGCCGCCGCGCCTGCTCACGATCCTCGAAGGCGAAGGGCTCGTCAACGACGCGACCGCGCTCGTGCTGTTGCGCTCCGCGGTCGCCGCCACGGCCCTGTCGGTGTCGGGCACCCTCGACATCGCGGGCTCGATCGGCGACTTCGGTTACTCCGTCGTGGTCGCCCTCGCGCTCGGCCTCATCGTCGGCTTCGTCTCCGTCGTCGTGCGTCGCCGACTCAACCAGCCCATCCTCGACACGGCCATCTCGTTCGCCGTGCCGTTCATCGCCTACATCCCCGCGGAAGAGCTGCACGCTTCGGGGGTCATCGCGGTCGTCGCCGCCGGCATCTACTCCGGGCACCAGAGCGCCCGGCTCACCCCGCAGTCCCGCATCGCCGAACGCCTCAACTGGCGCACCCTCCAGTTCGTGCTCGAGAACGGCGTCTTCCTGCTGATGGGCGCGCAACTGTCCGGCATCGTCGCTGAGATCGAGGAAGGTGCCCTGGCCTGGCATCAGGCGGTCGTGCTGGGCGTGCTGCTCGCCGGCATCCTCATGATGCTGCGGTTCGCCTTCGTCTGGCCGCTGCTGTTGTTCGTGCGGCGCGGCGAGGAGCGCTCGGCCCGCCGGGCGACGCGGGCGACCGCGTTCGAGAAACGCGTGACAGCCGTCGACGCCCGGGGTTCGGCTCACGCCGAGCGACGGATCATGGGCTTCCTGCGCCGCTCCGAGCAGGCCCGCAACGACGTCAAGCAGTACCGAGCGGAGGGGCTCGGCTGGCGCGGTGGCATCGTGCTCGGCTGGGCCGGAATGCGCGGCGTCGTCACCCTCGCCGCCGCCCAGTCGCTCCCCCGGGAGACCCCCTACTACGAACAGCTCGTGCTCATCGCCTTCACCGTCGCGATCGTCACGCTGCTCGTGCAAGGCGTAACGCTCCCGCTCGTCATCCGCTGGACCGGCATTCGAGGTTCCGACCGCATCGCCGACCGGCGCGAACTCGCCACCCTCCTCGACGAGATGCAGGACGCGGGACTCGCCACCCTCGACGCCCCGAAACTGAAACTTCCCGACGGCAGCGACATCCAACCCGACGTCATCGAACGGGTGCGCCACGACACGTTGCTCGCCTCCGAAGTCGCCTGGGAACGCGCGAAACATGCCGACTCCGAAGACGGCATCCTGCAATCCCCGCACCAGCAATACCGCGAACTGCGCCGAGAAGTGCTTCAAGCCGAACGGGACGTGCTGCTGGATGCCCGCGCCCGCGGCGCCTACCCGTCGCGGATCCTGCAGCGGGCCCAATCGCTCCTCGACCTCGAGGAGGCTCGGTTGGAGCAAATGGATACTGGGGGGCGGGACTAGCTCGTGCTGTTGCTCGGGGTGCCGGAGGGGCGGGCGAGCGCTGAGGCAAGAGCGGGGACCCCTACCCCGATTGCCTCAGCGCTCGCCCGCCCCTCCGGCCGAGCCGCATCGGATGGTCCCTGATTAGGGTGGAGGGGTGCCTCGATCCAATCGCCGCCGGGAAGAGCGGGCGGAGCTGGATCTGGAACGGGCGTTGGCGGGGCGGTTGCACACCGAGGTGAAGCGCGACGGGGTGTGGAATGTGCAACCGCAGACGGCGTCCTCTGCCGTCAAGAGCTACCTGTGTCCGGGATGCGGGCTTGAGATCGTGCCCGGCACCGCGCATCTCGTCGCGTGGCGCGCCGACGGGATCATGGGGGAGGCCGACGACCTCGAAGCTCGACGGCACTGGCACACCCACTGCTGGAAGATCCGTGGTTGAGAGGCGAGCCATGACGGTCGAGATCCGTGCGGGGGTCGAACTGCCCGCCCGCCGGGAAGACATCGAGCTGCACACCGAGGACGGGCTGACGCTCGTCGGAGAATTGGCGCAGCCGCTCGAGAAAGAGCCCGTCGCGACGCTCGTCTGCCTGCACCCGCTTCCGACGCACGGCGGCTTCATGGACTCGCACGTCATCCGCAAGATGGCCGCCCGGCTGCCGGCGCTCGCCGACCTCGCCGTGCTGCGCTTCAACTTCCGTGGCGTCACCTCGCCGCGCGGCACCTCGCAGGGCAGTTTCGGCGACGGCATCGACGAAAGGCTCGACCTCGCCGCCGCAATGGCGTTCGTCGCCGAGCGGGGCTTGCCGAATCCGTGGCTCGTCGGCTGGTCGTTCGGCACCGAGGTGGCGCTCAAGCACGGCCTGCCCTACCCGATCGAGGGCGTCATCCTGCTGTCGCCGCCGCTGCGGCGCACGACGCCTGAAGAACTCGCCCCGTGGGCAGGCCGGGGTGTGCCCGTCGTCGCGCTCGTGCCCGAACTCGACGACTTCCTCAAGCCCGACGCCGCGCGCGAGAGATTCGCGGTGCTGCCCGAGGCGCAGGTCGTCGCCGTCGACGACGCGAAGCATCTCTGGGTGGGGGAGACCCACACCTCCCGGGTGCTGAGCGAAATCGTGCGACGCGTCAACCCGGCCGCACTGCCGCTGCCGACGACGTGGAACGGGTGACGAAGAAAAAACTTCTCGAGGGATGTCGATCCGTGCTCTCGTCGTTCGACGTCGTGAGTAGGAGGGCTCATCCAGGGCCTGAAAACAAGGAGAACGAAATGCCCAAGTACATGCTCATCATGCGTCCGACCGTCGAAGCGGAACTGTTCGCCGGCGACGTGCCGTTCGAGGAGATCATCAACCAGGTGGGCGCCTTCAACGAGCAGCTCGTGAACGCGGGCGTGCTCGTCGCGGGCGAAGGCCTCGCGCCGAACGACAGCGTCGTCATCGACCACACCGGAGATAAGCCGATCGTCACCGACGGCCCCTACGGCGAAGTGCACGAGTTGTTCAACGGGTTCTACATCCTCGAGGTGTCCAGCCGCGAGGAAGCCGTCGAGTGGGCGCTGCGGATGCCGCTCACGCACGGCTCGAAGACCGAGATCCGCCGGGTGACCGACGAGTCGGACTTCGCGGACTTCCAGGACAACGAATTCATCCAGAAGGAGAAGGGCTGGCGCGAGGAGCAGGCCCAGCGCGCCGCCGAGCAGAAGTGACCGACGTCACGCGCCGGGTCGACGCGAACCGTTCTGTGGCGGCGATCTGGCGCATCGAGGGGGCGAGGGTCGTCGCGACCCTCGCCCGTGTGACGGGCGACGTCGGTCTCGCCGAAGATCTCGCCCAGGAGGCCGTCGTCGACGCCCTCACCCAGTGGCCGCAGGCCGGCGTTCCCGACAATCCGGGGGCGTGGCTCACCGCGGTCGCGAAACGGAAGGCGATCGACGGCTGGCGCCGACGGGAACGGCTCGACGAGCGGTACCGCGCGATCGCTCGCGACCTCGACGAGGCGACGGATGCCGAGTGGGAGCCGATCCCCGACGACGTGCTGCGCCTCGTCTTCGCCGCGTGTCATCCGGCCCTCTCCCGCGAAGCACAAGTCGCGCTCACCCTCCGGGTGGTGGCGAGCCTCACCTCGGAAGAGATCGCCCGGATGTTTCTCGTGCCCGTCGCCACCATCCAGCAGCGCATCGTGCGGGCGAAGAAGACGCTCGCCGCGGCCAGGGCACCGTTCGAGGTGCCCGACCCGGCTGAGTGGCCGGCGCGCCTCGGCGCCGTACTCGGCGTCGTCTACCTCGTCTACACCGAGGGCTACAGCGCGACATCCGGCGAGCGCTGGGTGCGGCACGATCTCGCCGTCGAGGCGCTACGGCTCGGCCGCGTGCTCGCGGCGCTCCTGCCCCGTGAGCCGGAAGTTCACGCGCTCGTCGCCCTCATGGAACTGCAGTCGTCACGTTTCGCGGCTCGCGAGACTCCCGACGGGTCGCCCGTCCTACTCGCCGACCAGGACCGCGGACGGTGGGACCGCGCTCAGATCAATCGCGGGCTCGCGGCCCTCGACCGGGCCGACGCGCTCGGGCGCGGACGCGGCAGTTATGCCCTGCAAGCCGCCATCGCCCGCTGCCACGCCGTGGCGCCGAGCGTCGAGGCGACCGACTGGGACGAGATCGTCGTGCTCTACGAAGCGCTCGGGCTCGTCGCCCCGAGCCCCGTCGTGGAGCTCAACCGGGCGGTCGCGGTCTCGATGGCGACCGGGCCCGCCAACGCGCTCCGCATCGTCGACGCGCTCGCCGCCGACGATGCGCTGCGCGGGTCGCACCTGTTGCCGAGTGTGCGGGGCGAACTGCTCGCCCGGCTTGGCCGCGCCGACGAGGCGCGGGAGGAACTGACCACGGCTGCTCGCCTCACCGCGAATGATCGCGAACGCGACGTGTTGCTGAAGAAGGCCGCCGCCCTGGGCTGACTTATCGAGCCTTGAGCTGACCCCTACAACTCGTTCTGCCGCGGGACGATGACCTGCTTCACGATGAGCAGAATCGCCGCCGCGACGGGGATGGCGATGAGAGCACCGAGGATGCCGAGCAGCGTGCCGCCCGCGAGCGCGGCGACCACGACGACGACCCCCGGCACCTTGACGGCGCGGTTCATGACATTGGGGCTGATGACGTATGCCTCGACCTGCATATAGACGAGGTACCAGATGCCGACGATGAGCACGGCGGGCCAGCCGTCGAACGCCCACACGGCGAGGGTGATGATGATCGACCCCGTGATGGTTCCGACGAGCGGCACGAGCGAGAACAGGAACGCGACGAACGCGAGCAGCACGGCGTATTCGATCGGGTCGCCGAGGATCCAGCCGAGCACCGTGAGAAAGACGATCGACAGGATGCCGTTGGTGAGCCCCATCGCGACCTGACCGACCACGTACCGGCCGACCGAGGTCATGATCTGCTCGGCGATGTCGGTGAACTTCTCGCGCTTCGTCGCCGGCACCAGCTGGTAGAGACCGCGTTTGATGCTCGCGAGCGACGCGACGAAATACAGCATGAGGATGAGCACGATGACCGCGCCGAACGCGCCGGAGGCGATGCCGATGGCGGTCGCGAGCACGCCCCCCGTGATCGCCGCGAGGTTGTTGTTGAAGAACTCGGTCACGTTCGTGACGACGTCGGAGAAGGGCAACCAGGGCAGGGTCTCATCCCACCAGATCTCAAGCGCGCGCTGATTGATCAGCTCGTCGAAGATCTCGGGCGCCCGATCGATCAGCGTGCTCACCTGATCGGCGATCACCGGGATGATGGCGAGCACGAAACCAGCGACGATCGCGAGGATGCCGGCGAGCACCACGAGAATGGCGATGGGACGCTTCCAGCCGTGCTTCTCGAGCCACGACACGAGCGGGTCGACACCGAGGGCGAGGAAGAGCGCGGCGCCGACGTAGGTGAGGATCGTCGCAAGCGACGTGATCGCGACACCGATGCCGATCGCGACGAGAACGCCGAGTCCGCCGAACAGTCCGAGCCGGAACGCGTTCTGGATCTTCACGTTCGCAAGGCTAGCGGGTCGGCCCTCGCGCGGAGTCAGCCCGCGTGCTCGCGCTCGCGCGTGTCCTCGTCGACGTCGCCGGCCTCCGCCTCGTCGACATCTTCGGCATCCGCATCATCTTCGGCATCCGCCTCGTCGAACCGCTCGGCGATGGCGGTCTCGACGGCGAGCGGTTCGTCGTCGATGACGCCGGCCGGGAACCCGTGGTCGGTCGCGATCTTCTCGGCCGACGCCAGCACGCCGCGGAGGCTCTGGATGTAGCCGGCGACCGACTCGCGCTCGAGGCGGATCTGCACGAGCCGCTCCTCGGCGTCGCCCAGGAGCTGGGTCGCGCGTTCCTCGGCCTCGGCGACGAGCGACCTCGCACGCTTCTCGGCGTCGTCGACCCGGCCCTTGGCCGTCGCCTTGGCGTCTTCGAGCAACGTCTTCGCCTCGGCCTTGCTCGTCGTCGCGAGACGCTGGGCCTCCGCACGCTGAGCGGCGGCGGCGTCGGTTGCCTCGGTGAGCTGGGCTTGTGCCTCGTCGAGGTACTTCTGAGTCGCGGCGGCCGCTTCCTGGTGCTTGCGCACGTACTCTTTCTCGGCTTCCTCGCGCCGGGCCGTGAGCTCGACGTCGAGGTCGGCTCGAGCCTGCTCAGCGGTCGCCAGCAGCTTCGCCTGCAGGCCCTCGGTGTCGTGCTGGATGCGCGCGCGGGTCGTCTCGACCTCCTCGGCGATCTCGGCCTTCTGCCGCGCGATCTCGCGGGCGAGGTCGGTGCGCTGCTTCTCGACTTCGGATGCGAGGTCGGCGCGCGCTTGCGCGATGTCGTTCTCGGCCTCGGACCGTGCGTGCGCGAGCTCCGCCGCGAGCGCGGCGCGCGCACCGCTCGACTCGGCCTCCCACGCCTCGCGTGCCCCGCTGAGCTCGGCATCGAGAGCGGCTCGGCCACTCGTGATCTCGGCCTCGAGTTCGGCACGCACCCGCGCGGCCTCGGCGGTGAGCGACGCTTGCGACGCCTTGGTCGAAGCCTCGAGCTCGGCGCGGGCGCGCTGAGTGTCGGCGTCGAGAGCCTCGTTCGCGGCCTTCGTATCGTTCTCGAGGGCGATGCGAGCGTCAGCCGTGTCGCGTTCGAGGTTGGTGCGAGCCTCCTCGAGCTCGCGCTCGAGATCGGATCGCAGGCGCGTGCTCTCGGCCTCGAACTCGGCGCGGGTGCGCTCGGTCTCGCGGGCGAGCGCCGCGGCGGCTTCGCGAGCATCCGCGACTTCGCGCTGGGCGGCGGTACGCAGTTCGGCGAGCTCGTGCTCGACCTCCGCGCGCAGCGACGCGACCTCGCGCTTGCCGGCGGCTCGGGCCTCGGCGACTTCTGTCGCTGCCGCGCCGCGCGTGACGGCGGCCTCGCGCAGCCCGTCCTGGCGAGCGGTCTCGGCCTCCGCCTCGGCGGCGGCGAGGATCTCGGCGGCCTCGTCGCGGGCATCCTGAATGGTGCGTTCCGCTTCGGCGCGGGCGTCCGCGACGGTGCTCTCGACGTGAGCGGCCGCCTCAGCCCGCACGGCATCGATCTCCTGCTGCACCGATTGACGCATGCGCTCGGCGTCGATATCGGCTTGGCTGATCAGCCGCGTCGACTGCTCCTCGGCCACGCGGAGGGTGTTCTCGAGCTTCGTCCCGAGCCCGGAGTAGGTGGGGCTGCCGACCTCGTCGAGTTCCGCCTGGAGGTCTTCCGTGACGGCCTGGAGGCGCTTGATCTCTTTCGTCTGATCGGACTTCTCGGAGTTGGCCTTGATGAGGTCGCGGCGCAGCTCGCTGACGACCGAGTCGACCTCGTCCTTCTTGTAGCCCCGCAGTTCGGTGCTGAAACCCGTGTCCTCGGACGCCACGTTGAACTCCCCGTTCGATGGTTCGACTTGCCCGGATCTGCTCCCCTGATCGCCGGGGGAACCCTCCGAGTGTAACGGCCAGTCCCCGAGGCGGAATCGGGGGATTCGACCCCGCGGATGACGACAATGCACGCCGGTTTCAGGCTGCTCCCAGGTGCCGTCCAGGAGGGCGGGTATTCTGGAATGTCTTTGACTGTCTACCCGCCGGGAGGTATCCACCCGTGCGATTCGTCGTCGCGATCGTCGCGTTCGTCCTCGCCGCCGCCGCCATTGGGCTCGGGGTCGCTCAGCGCACCGTGCTCGCCGGGCCCGCCTCGGTCTCATCCTCGGTCGTGACGGGTGACGCCCCGCTCACGATCATCGACGCGACGACGCTCAACGCGAATGCCGGCACCCAGTCGATCTCGGTCGAAGGCGACGGCGACATCGTGCTCGCCTACGGGCGCACCGCCGACGTGATGGCCTGGGTCGGCGAGGCCGGGTACAACGCGATCGGCTGGGATCCCGAGACTCGCGAACTGACGACCGAAGTCGTTCGCGGTTCCGAAGCCGCGGCCGACGTACCGTCGGTCGCCGGTTCCGACCTGTGGCTGCGGGAGTTCACCGGCACCGATGTGCTGACCCGCAAGATCAACGCACCCGAGGGCATTTCGGTCATCATCGGTCTCGATCCGGCCGCTTCCGACGGCACCGAGGTCACCGACGAAGCTCCGGTCGAGACGACCGAGGAAGGCGCCGGGGGAGCGGATGCCGCCGCTGAGCCGTCCTCGCCGCTCGACGTCAGCATCACCTGGCCGCTCGACAACTCCGCCCCGGTATCCGGGCCGCTCATCGTCGGCGGCATCGTGCTCCTGCTCGGCGGACTGGGCGCGTTCCTCTGGGCTCTCGTCCACGCCCGCGGTCGTCGCGGGCCGCGTCGATCCACCCCGAGGCTGCCGAAGCGACCCAAACCGCCGCAGCTCAAGCCCGAGAAGCGCCGCGGCGCCAAACCCGCCGCCGAAATCGAACCCGCGAAGACCGCATCCGGTCGCCGTCGCGCGTTCGTCGCCGCCGGATCGCTCGCCGTCGGCGCGCTCCTGCTGAGCGGCTGCACCACGGGGACGCAACCGTCGCCCGGCGCGAGCGAGACACCCGAGTTCGCGACGACGCCGGTCGCCGTGACATCCAGTCAGTTCGCCAACATCCTCGTCGACGTCGTCGACACCGTGGCCGACGCCGACGAAGCGAAAGATCCGGCACTCGCGGCCGAGCGACTCGCCGGCCCGGCGCTCGCCCTGCGCACCGCGAACTACACCATCCGCGCCGCCGACTCCGCCGTCGCCCCGCTCGCCGCGATCCCGTCGGAGCTCGTCGAGGTCATGCTGCCCGAGCAGACCGACACCTGGCCGCGCCGGGTGTTCGCCGTGACGCGCGACCCCGGAGTTCAAGCCGTCGGTCTCATGCTCACCCAGGAGTCACCGCGCGAGAACTACCGGGCGTCCTACGTCGTGACGCTCATCGCTTCGGTCCCCGACGTCGCGCCGCCGGAACTCGGCGCGCCCGCCCTGCCGCCGACCAACGGCTTCGGCCTGCTGCCTCCCGAGGAACTCGCCGACGCGTACGGCGACGTGCTCATCAAGGACAACGAGAGCGACTCGTTCGACCTGTTCGCCGCGAGCGGCGACACCCTGCGCGAAGCCATCGGGGCGGCCTACAAAGACCAGCGGAGGTCGGAGCTCCCCACGAGTGCGACGATCGAGTTCAGCAACGGTCCCGGTGAGGATCCGGTCGTCGCGTTCGGCACCAACGACTCCGGGCAGATCGTGGCGGCGATTCTCGAAGACGTCGAAACGGTGCGTCCCGTCGAAGCCGGCGCAGCCGTCAACCCCGCCGGACAGGTGAAGGCGCTCTCGGGCAAGGCCCAGTCGACCCGAGGCATCGTCGCGACGTACGGCGTGCAACTGCTCTTCTACGTGCCGCCCGCGGGCGCGGCCGACAAGAAGATCATCGTGCTCGGCTACGCGCAAGGGCTGGTCCGAGCGGCTGAAGTCGGCTGAGCAACCGTGCGAAGCTGGAACCGATGAGCAATCCTGGACCGACCCTCCGCGGCGCCGTCGACCTCTCCGGTCTGGTTCGTCGCGCGAACACCCCACCGCCCGCGCCCGGTTCGGCGCCCGCATCACCCGGCAGCGGTCTCGTCGTCGAGGTGACCGAGGCGACGTTCCCGCAGATCGTCGAGCTCTCTTCGCGCGTACCGGTGATCGTCGAACTGTGCGCCCCGGGCATCGCCCCGGCGCTCGGAGCGATCGTCGAATCGTACGGCGGGCGCCTCGTGCTCGCGACGGTCGACGCGCAGGCGAACCCGGGGATCGTGGAGGCCTTCCAGGTGCGCGAGGTCCCGGCGGCCGCGGGCATCCTCGGGGGCCGGCCGGTTCCGCTCTTCGTCGGCACGCCGGCCGAGGAGCAGGTGCGCGAGATCTTCGACCAGTTGCTGCAGATCGCCCAGCAGAACGGCGTCACCGGTTCCCTCGATCCGAACACGGTGCCCGCCGACGGCGAGTCCGCCGCTGCCGAACCCGCCGAGGAGCCGCTGCCGCCGCTGCACCAGGAAGCGTTCGACGCGATCTCGACGGGAGACTACGCCGCCGCCGTCGCCGCCTACCGCAAGGCGATCGCCCAGAACCCCCGCGACACCCTCGCCGTCGCGGGTCTCGCGCAGGCATCCCTGCTGCAGCGCCTCGACGGTGCGGTCGCCGACGACCTGCGAAAGGCCGCGGCGGATGCCCCCGCTTCTGTCGCCGCCCAGCTCGCCGTCGCCGACCTCGACGTGAGCGGAGGCCACCTCGACGACGCCTTCGCCCGGCTGCTCGACCTCTTCCCGTCACTCGACGGCGAGGGTCGCGAGGCCGTGCGCACGCGCATCCTCGAGTATTTCGAGATCGCCGGAGCCGACGACCCCCGCGTCGCCGCTGCCCGCCGTCGTCTCACCCTGCTGCTGTACTGACCCCTGAGACCGGCTATTTGCCCAACTTCGTGGCTTCCCGCGCCGGAATGGGCACGAAGTTGGGCAAATAGCCGACGTCGTCAGCGAGCGGCGCGCAGCCAGAGTGCGGCGAGCGGGGGGAGGGTGAGCTCTACCGACGCCGGGCGCCCGGCCCAGGGCTCCTCGGTCGCGACGACCGAGCCGTGATTGCCCACACCGGAGCCCCCGAAATCGACGGCGTCGGTGTTGAGTACCTCATCCCAGCGGCCCGCGGATGGCATCCCGATGCGGTACGGGCCGACCGGGTTGCCGCCGAAGTTCACCGCGCACACCACCGCATCCCCGCCCGACGACCAGCGCACGAACGCGAGCACGTTGGCGGGTGCGTCGCTCGCGAGCATCTCGAAGCCCGCGGGCGTGTTGTCCTGCTCCCATAGCGCCGGAATGTCGCGGTAGACGCGATTGAGTGACGAGACGAGGCGGGAGAGCCCCTGGTGGGCGGGTTGGTCGAGGATCCACCAGTCGAGTCCGCGCTCCTCGCTCCACTCCGAGGGCTGACCGAACTCGGAGCCCATGAACAGCAGCTGCTTGCCCGGATGAGCCCACATGAACGCCAGATACGCCCGCAGATTCGCGAGTTTCTGCCACTGATCGCCCGGCATCTTCGCCAGAAGCGAGCCTTTGCCGTGCACCACCTCGTCGTGCGAGATCGGCAGCAGGAAGTTCTCGCTCCAGGCGTAGACGAACGAGAAGGTGATCTTGTCGTGGTGGTGGGCGCGCCACATCGGATCCTCGTGCATGTACTCCAGGGAGTCGTGCATCCAGCCCATGTTCCATTTGAGTCCGAAGCCGAGCCCGTCGCCGCCGGTCGCGCCCGTGACGCCGGCCCAGGATGTCGACTCCTCGGCGATCATCACAATGCCCGGGTTGCGCTTATAGGCGGTCGCGGTGACTTCCTGCAGGAACGAGATCGCGCGCAAGTTCTCGCGCCCGCCATTCTCATTCGGCAGCCACTCGCCGTCCTTGCGCGAGTAGTCGAGGTAGAGCATCGAGGCGACGGCATCCACGCGCAGCCCGTCGACGTGGAACTCCTCGAGCCAGTACAGCGCGTTGGCGACGAGGAAATTGCGCACCTGGGAGTGCCCGAAGTCGAACACGAGCGTGCCCCAGTCGGGGTGTTCGCCGAGCCGCGGGTCGGAGTGCTCATAGAGCGGCTGCCCGTCGAAGTTCGCGAGCGCCCACTCGTCTTTCGGAAAGTGCGCCGGCACCCAGTCGACGATGACCCCGATGGATGCCTGGTGCAACCGGTCGACGAGGTACTTGAAGTCGTCGGGATGCCCGAAGCGGGAAGTCGGGGCGTAGTAGCCGGTCACCTGGTAGCCCCACGACGGCCCATACGGATGTTCGGCGACGGGCAGGAATTCGACGTGCGTGAAACCGAGCTCGTGGACGTACCCGATGAGCTGGTCAGCGAGCTCCCGGTAGCCGAGGCCCGGGCGCCAGGATCCGAGGTGCATTTCGTAGATGCTCATCGCCGAGTTGTGCGGGTCGTGCGCGGCGCGCTGGGCGAGCCACGTGGAGTCGTGCCACTCGTAGGCGGTCTGCCCGACGACCGACGCGGTCTTCGGCGGCACCTCGGTGTAGCGCGCCATCGGATCCGCCCGGGTCACCCACGCACCGGCAGCGGTGAGGATCTCGAACTTGTAGGTCGATCCGGGCCCGAGTCCCGGCACGAACAGCTCCCACACCCCGGCGTCGTCGAGGCGGCGCATGGCGTGCGACAGGCCCGACCAGGAGTTGAAGTCGCCGACGACGCGCACCGCCTGGGCGTGCGGCGCCCACACCGAGAAGCTCGTGCCGGCGACATCCTCGTGCGGGCGGTGGTGCGCACCGAGCACGTGCCAGATCTGCTCGTGCCGCCCCTCCGCCCAGAGGTACAGGTCGATCTCGCCGACGCTCGGCACGAATCGGTAGGGGTCGCCGGCCCGCCAGTCCGGTCCGCCGTCGTAGGTCGTGAGGATGTCGTAGGCGGCTCCGGCGGGCGCGTGAGCCTGCCACAGTCCATCCGCGAGATGCGTGAACGGCAGGCGGGTGCCATCCGCTCGGATCGCGGTGACGGTCGTCGCGAGGGGGCGCACGGTGCGGATGACCCAGCCTGCGCCGCCGGGCAGTTCGTGCTGGCCGAGCCAGTCGTGCGGACGGGGATGCCGGGCTTGCACGAGCGAAGCGACGAGTTCCGGGTCGAGCGGCGGGAAGGGCGCCGGCGTCGCGACGCTCATGAGCGTTTCGCCCCGTACTCGACGTTGAGGATGTGCACGGGCTCGGTGAAGGCATCCAGCCGCACGAAGTTGGAGTCGCCCCACGTCCAGCGCTGCCCGGTGAGGATCTCGCGCACGTCGAACGTCACACCCGGGTCGAGGCCCAACTGCCGCAGGTCGAGGTGAACCCTGGTCTCCCGCACCGAGTGCGGGTCGACGTTGGCGACGACGATGATGCCGTCGGGGCGTCCCTTCCGGGTGAATTCGGCCGAGATGAACTTCGAGTAGACGAGCACCGCGTCGTCGTCGCTCCAGTGCACCCGCAGGTTGCGCAATTGCGTCAACGCCGGATGCTCGCGACGGATCTGGTTGAGCAGCGTGAGGTAGGGCGCGAGGGTGCGCCCGGTGGCGTCCGCCCGGGCCCAGTCGCGCGATTTGAACTCGTACTTCTCGTTGTCGATGTTCTCTTCGCTGCCCGGGCGTGCGACATCCTCGAACAATTCGTAGCCGGAGTAGACGCCCCACGACGGCGACGCGGTCGCGGCGATCGCGGCGCGGATCTTGTACGCCGGCGGGCCGCCGAACTGGAGGTACTCGGTGAGGATGTCGGGGGTGTTGACGAACAGGTTGGGGTGCAGGTAGTCGGCGGATTGGGTCGCGAGCCCCGTGAGGAACTCCTCCAGCTCGGGCTTGGTGTTGCGCCACGTGAAGTAGGTGTACGACTGCTGGAATCCGGCTTCGGCGAGGGCGTGCAGCATCGCGGGCCGCGTGAAAGCTTCGGCGAGGAAGACGACGTCCGGATGGGTTTCGGCGATGCGGCCGAGCAGCCATTCCCAGAACCACAGCGGCTTGGTGTGCGGGTTGTCGACGCGGAAGATCTGCACGCCCTGCGCGATCCAGTGCTCGACGATGCGCAGCACCTCCGCGCAGAGCCCGTCGGGGTCGGTGTCGAAGTCGAGCGGATAGATGTCCTGGTACTTTTTCGGCGGGTTCTCGGCGTAGGCGATCGAGCCGTCGGGCCGATGGCTGAACCACTCCGGATGTTCGCTGACCCACGGGTGGTCGGGCGAGCACTGCAGGGCCAGGTCGAGCGCGATCTCGAGCCCGTTCTTCCGGGCTGCTGCCACGAACCAGCGGAAGTCGGCGAGGGTGCCGAGCTCGGGGTGCACGGCGTCGTGACCGCCTCTGCTCCCGTCGGGCAGCAGGCCGCCGATCGCCCAGGGGCTGCCCGGGTCGTGTGGTCCGGCGTCAGGCGAGTTGTTGGGTCCCTTGCGGAACGCGACCCCGATCGGATGGATCGGCGGCAGGTAGACCACGTCGAACCCCATCGCCGCGATCGCCGGCAGCCGTCGGGCCGCGGTGCGGAACGTGCCCGACGTCCACGCCCCGGTCTTCGAGCGTTTGGCACCCTCCGAGCGCGGAAAGAACTCGTACCACGAGCCCACGGCGGCGCGCGCCCGCTCGACCCGCAACGTCAGGGGCTCGGACTCGGTGAGGAGCGAGACGAGCGGATGTGCGGCGATCGCCTTCGCCAGCCGGGAGTCGTGCGCGACCTTGAGTCGTGCCGCGGCGGTGAGGCCGGAGTCGGCGAGCGCGCGGGCAGCGTCGGCGAAGACCTTCCCCGAGCCGCGTTCGAGCAGCTGGACGCCGCTCGCGAAGACGAGGTCGACATCCTGATCGGCGGCGACCTTGATCGTGGCCCCGTGCAGCCACGTGGCCCAGTCGTCGCGCGCCGCCCGAACGCGCCATCGCCACGTACCGGGGTCGTCGAGACGCACCTCGGCGCGCAGTCGGTCGGTGCCTTTCGCGATCTCCCGCATCCGGTGGCGCGTATCCGTCCCCGACGGGTCGGTCAGCTCGAGTTCGACGAACAGCACGTCGTGGCCCTCGAGGAACACGGTCGCCTCGAACGGAACGACTTCGCCGACGTACGCGTTGGCCGCCCAGAGGTTCTCGCGCTGGCGGGGACGGAGGTCGCGGATGGGGACACGACCGAGCCGGCCCTGCATGCGGACTTCTCGGTCGGCGGGAGCGGAAGCCATGACTCGACGGTACTGCGTCACCCCGCCGCGGCGGGACGGCACGGCGTCGCGGTCTGTCGCCGAAGCGGCGGAGGCATCCTCACAGATGCGGTGGCGCGGAGTCGCTTCTAAGCTGTACGGGGGGTGACATATGCCACCCGGGAGCGACGGGGGTCGCCCCGGGTATCCTGGGGGCCCGGGCAACCGGAGCCCGGCGACGTTTGGCGTTTTATTCGGGTTATGCACCGGCGTCGCTGCGGGAGCGACCGTGGGACGGGAGTCGGGGGACACTCGTCCCGCGGTCGTCGCGCGACCACTCCCGTAACCGGGAGGTAACCCGTCGCCCGTAGGCTCGCACACTGTGAAAGCCATCCGCCGGTTCACCGTCCGTCCCGTGCTCCCGCCGGAACTGGGGTCGCTCGACGACCTCGCGGCGAACCTGCGCTGGTCGTGGCACGAACCGACGATCGCCCTGTTCCGCGATGTGGACCCTGCCCTGTGGGCGGTCGATGCCGACCCGGTCGGGCTTCTCGGCGAGGTCTCGCCCTCCCGGCTCGCGGAACTCGCGAGTGACCCCGGCTTCGTCGATCGGGCGAACGCGTTACGCGACGACTTGCGCGCCTACCTAACCGATCCGCGCTGGTATCAGACGCTCGGTGCCGACGCGCCGCGCGGGATCGCCTACTTCTCACCCGAGTTCGGGATCGCCGCAGCCTTGCCCCAGTACTCCGGCGGACTCGGCATCCTCGCGGGCGATCACCTGAAGAGCGCGTCCGACCTCGGCGTGCCGATCATCGGCGTGGGGCTGTTCTATCGGGCGGGGTATTTCCGCCAGTCGATCTCGCGCGACGGCTGGCAGGAGGAGAGCTATCCCGTCGTCGACCCCGACGGTCTGCCGATGCGGGTGCTGCGTAACCCGGACGGCTCAGCGGCGAACGTCGTGCTCGCCCTGCCGGAAGGTCGAGCGCTCACCGCCCGCATCTGGCGACTGGATGTCGGCCGGGTGCCGTTGCTGCTGCTCGACACCGACGTCCCCGAGAACGCCGAGGAGCTGCGCGGCGTCACCGACCGGCTCTACGGCGGCGGCGGGGAGCACCGGTTGCTGCAAGAGCTGCTGCTCGGCATCGGCGGCACCCGGGCGGTGAAGATCTTCTCGGCGCTCGAAGGCCGAGAAGAACCCGAAGTGTTCCACAGCAACGAAGGGCACGCCGGGTTCCTCGGGCTCGAGCGCGCGGCCGACCTGATCGGCGACGGGCTCGCCTTCGACGAGGCGATTCGCGTCGTGCGGGCGGGGACGGTGTTCACCACGCACACCCCCGTGCCGGCGGGCATCGACCGGTTCGAGGCGGCCCTCGTCGAACGATACTTCTCCACCGACCTGCTGCCGGGCGTCGACGTCGCCGACGTGCTCGCGCTCGGCGTCGAACCGGATGCCGCGCCCGACTCTCCGCCGAGCTTCAACATGGCCGTCATGGGGCTGCGGCTCGCCCAACGGGCCAACGGCGTCTCCCGCCTGCACGGCGAGGTGAGTCGCAGGATGTTCAACGCCCTGTGGCCCGGCTTCGACGCCGAAGACGTGCCGATCGGCTCCGTCACGAACGGCGTGCACGCCCCGACCTGGACCGCCGCCGACGTCACGGCGCTCGCCGCCGCACGTTTGGGCACGACCGACACGACGACCGCCGACTGGACGTCGTCCGCGGTGACCGACGCCGACCTGTGGGCGCTCAAGCGGCGCATGCGGGTCGACCTCGTCGACGACGCCCGGCGGCGGATGTCGGCCGCCTGGGCCGAGGAGAACCCCGGGATCGCCGACCCGGCGTGGTTCCGCGACCTGCTCGACCCCGACGTGCTGACGATCGGCTTCGCCCGGCGGGTGCCGACCTACAAGCGACTGACCCTCATGCTGCACGATCCGGAGCGGCTGCGCGCGCTGCTCACCCACTCGGAGCGGCCCGTCCAGCTCGTCATCGCCGGCAAATCGCACCCTGCCGACGACGAAGGCAAGCGGCTCATCCAGCGCCTCGTCGAGTTCGCGCAGGCCCCGGATGTGCGAGAACGCATCGTGTTCCTGCCCAACTACGACATCGGCATGGCGAAGCGGCTTTACCCCGGGTGCGACATCTGGCTCAACAACCCGCTGCGCCCGCTCGAGGCGTGCGGGACCTCGGGGATGAAGGCCGCCCTCAACGGGGCGCTCAACCTGTCGATCCTCGACGGCTGGTGGAACGAGTATTACGACGACCGTAACGGCTGGGCGATCCCCTCAGCCGACTCTGCGGGTGACGGCGCCGAACGCGACGCCCTCGAAGCCGCGTCGCTCTACGACCTGCTCGAACACCAGATCGCGCCCCGCTTCTACGACCGGGCGGAGGGCGGCATCCCGGTGAAGTGGATCGCCGACATACGGCATACCCTCGCGACCCTGTCGCCGGAACTCTCGGCCGATCGCATGGTGCGGCAATACGTCGGGGAGCTGTATGCGCCCGCGGCGGCGGCGGAGCGCGCGGTCTCGGCATCGGGGTACCAGCCGGCGCGCGACCTCGCCGCCTGGACAGCGCGGGTCGAGGCGGCGTGGCCGAGCGTGCACGTCGCGCACGTCGAATCCGGCGGTGTGGATGCGACGCCTCAACTCGGCGAGCGGTTGCATGTGCGCGCCTACGTCGAGCTGGGCGACCTCGCGCCCGACGACGTCAAGGTCGAACTGGTGCACGGTCACGCTCGGGAAGGCGACGGGCTCACCGACATCCGCCGGTTGCGGCTCGACCTCGAAAGCCACGACCTCGGCTCGCCGGCGACCTTCCACGGCACGGTGACGCTCGACCGCTCCGGGTCGTTCGGATACACCGTACGCGTCGTGCCCAATCACCCCCTGCTCGCCACCCCCGCCGAGTTGGGCTTGCTCGCCTCCGCGTAAGACGGCTATTTGCCCAAGATCGTGCCTTCGCGGCCGCGAATAGGCACGATCTTGGGCAAATAGCCCTCGCTAGTGCGCGCGGAAGAGCAGGATCGAGGTGGGTCCGACGGGGAGTTCCTGCCCGGGTGCGTGCTCCGGCTCACGCTCCGAGATGTCGTCCTGCGATGAATCCCACAGCAGCGTGTACGCCGTCACCCCCTCGTGCTCGGGCAGCGTCACCGTCACGTCGGTTTCGAGGCCGTGCACGACGAGCAGGATGCGGTTGAACTCCTCGAACTCGGGGGTCGAGGCCGCCAGGTACTGCAGGGTGCGCTCGGCGGGGGAGTCCCAGTCGTCGAGGGACATCGACAGTCCCTGCTTGTTGTACCAGTCCATCTGCGTCGCACTTGGTGTCGTCTCGCCGAACCGGCCGAAGCGCACCGGCCGCAGCGCCGGATTCAGCCGACGCAGCTCCAGTAGCCGCCGCACGACGCCGAACAGCTCCCGCTGCCATTCGTCCCGGTCCCAGGAGACCCAGGTCAGCTCCGAATCGTGACAGTAGGCGTTGTTGTTGCCGCGCTGGGTGCGGCCGAACTCGTCGCCCGCGGTGAGCATCGGGATGCCGGCGGAGAGCAGCAGGGTTCCGAGCAGGTTCCGGATCGCCCGGCGCCGCAGCCGCATGATCGACGCGTCGGTCGTCGGACCTTCGGCGCCGTGGCCCCACGACTTGTTGTCGTTCGATCCGTCGCGGTTGTTCTCGCCGTTGCCGATGTTGTGCTTGTTGTCGTACGACACGAGGTCCCACGCGGTGAACCCGTCATGCGCCGTGATGAAGTTGACGCTCGCGAGCGGGCCGCGTTCGAGCTCGAACACGTGGTTCGACCCGGCGAGGCGGCGGGCCAGCGACCCGATCCCTTCGCTCGGCAGGCCGTCGGCCGCACGCGCGTCGGCGACATCGCGCAACCAGAAGTTGCGCATCCGGTCGCGGTAGCCGTCGTTCCACTCGGCGTACCCGGCGGGGAAGTTGCCGACCTGCCAGCCACCCATGCCGACATCCCACGGTTCGGCGATCATCTTCACCCCGGCGAGGGCGGGGTCGTCGCGAATCGCGAGCAGCAGCGGATGCTCGGCATCGAACTCCGCACCGTCGCCGCGGCCGAGGGTCGCGGCAAGATCGAACCGGAAGCCGTCGACCTGGCACTCGTTCGCCCAGTAGCGCAGTGAGTCGAGCACGAGGCGCTGCGCGACCGGACGCGAGAAATCGACGGTGTTGCCGCATCCGGTGGTGTCGATGTACTGGCCGGTCTCGTCCTGCCGGTAGTACGACGCATTGTCGAGTCCGCGGAACGAGAACACCGGCCCATCCCGGCCCTCCTCGGCGGTGTGGTTGTAGACGACATCCAGCACCACCTCGAGCCCGGCCTCGTGCAGCAGCCGCACCATGCCCTTGAATTCGCGCAGCACCGCTCCGGTGCCGCCGGTCTGGGCCGCGCGGGTCGCGTAGCCGGCGTGCGGGGTGAAGAAATTGAGGGTGTTGTAGCCCCAGTAGTTGACGAGCCCCATTTTCTGCAGGCGCTGCTCGCTCACACTCTGGTGGATCGGCAGCAGCTCGATCGTCGTCACGCCGAGGTCTTTCAGGTACCCGATCACATCCGGATGCGCGAGGCCCGCGTAGCTGCCGCGCAGCTCTTCGGGGATGCCGAGGTGTGATTGGGTGAAGCCCTTGACGTGCGCCTCGTACACGATCGTGTGGTCGAGCGGCACCGCCGGCTTGGTGGCGGAGCCCCAGTCGAACGTGTCGTCGTGAACGTATCCGCGCCACTCCCCGCTGCTCGTGCGAGCCAGGCCGCGCGCGTACGGGTCGAGGAGATTCTTCGACGGGTCGAAGGCGTGCGTCGGGCCTTTCGGGCCGCGGGCGCGGAGCGCGTAGTAGGTGCCGGGGGTGAGCTTCGGGCTCACGCCGCTCCACACGCCGTTCGCGTCGCGGCGCAGCGGCAGGGTCGTGTCGGCGTACGACGGGTCCTTGCCGTCGAACACGCACAGGTCGATGCCGGTCGCGTTGGCGCTCCAGACCCGGATCTCGCCGCCGGCCGGTGTGCCGCGCACGCCGAGATCGCGGAACGGATCGGCGGCGGGCATGCGAACCAGCGTAGGTGTTCCTAGGGTGGGGACTATGACCGCGAAGGCCGTCTACTTCGACCACGCCGCGACCACCCCGATGCCGGCGGTGGTGCGCGAGGCGTACGTCGACGCGCTCGGCGTGGTCGGCAATCCGTCGTCGACCCACGGGCACGGGCAAGCGGCGCGCGACCTGCTCGAGACCGGACGTGAACGGGTCGCGGCGTCACTCGGCGTCGACGCCGTCGAGGTGGTCTTCACGAGCGGCGGCACCGAGTCGGTGAACCTGGCCGTCAAGGGCACCTTCTGGTCGCGCAATCGTGGGGCGGGTGCCCGCATCCTCACGACGCGTGCCGAGCATCACGCGACCCTCGACGCGGTCGACTGGCTGGTGCGACACGAGGGCGCTGTCGTCGACTGGATCGAGGTGGATGCTGTGGGCCGCCT
>CBFGZU010000029.1:0-20781 GCA_965653335.1 uncultured Pseudolysinimonas sp. | reverse complement strand
CCCGCCGTCTCGGCTTATCGTGGGGCGTCGCAAGACGCGGAACAACAGCCGAGCCCGGCATCTGTTCCAGTGAATCGGAGCAACAGCCGAGCCCGGCATCTGCTCCAGTGACCACGCGTTCACCAACGCCTGCACACCACTGGAGATGATGATGACCACCTCGCACGCCTTCCCACTGGGCACGATCCTCGGATATCCGCGCATCGGCCGTCGACGAGAGCTCAAGCGCGCCGTCGAAGCTTTCTGGAGGCACGACATCAGTGCGGCCGAACTCGAGGAGACCGCGGTCGGCCTCCGGGCGGCAACCCGTGAACGGTTGGTCGCGCTCGGTCTCGGCGCGACGGACTCCTCGATCCCGGAGTCGTTCTCCTTCTACGATCAGGTTCTCGACGCGGCGCTCGCCGTGGGGGCGGTGCCCGATCGTTTCGCCGACCTCATCGACGACGACGGCACGATCTCGCTGGCGGCCTACTTCACGATCGCGCGGGGCGAGGGCGACCGCGCGCCGCTCGAGATGACCAAGTGGTTCGACACCAACTACCACTACCTCGTGCCCGAAATCGGACCGCAGACGACGTTCCGTCTCGCGAGCGATCGTCTCGTGCGGGAGGTCGCGGAGGCCACGGCGGCGGGCATGACGACGCGACCCGTGCTCGTCGGGCCCGTCACCTTGCTCGCGTTGAGCAAACCCGCGGATGGCGTGGCGGCCGACTTCGTTCCCCTCACCAAGATCGACGAGCTTCTGCCGGTGTATGCCGACCTGCTCGCGCGCCTCGCCGCCGCGGGTGCCGAGTGGGTGCAGTTGGATGAACCCGCTCTCGTGAGCGACTCGATCGGCGCACCGCGGGAACTCGTCCTCGCGTCCGTCGAGAAGGCCTACCGCGTGCTCGGTGAGAACGCGCCGCTCGGCATCCTCGTCGCCGCTCCGTACGGCGATCTCGGCGACGCGTTCGCCGTTCTCAACTCCGCGCCGATCGATGCGATCGCTCTCGACCTCGTCAAGGGAACGGTTCCTCGCGGCACGAGCGACAAGACCCTCGTCGGGGGCGTCATCGACGGACACAACATCTGGCGTGGCGACCTGACGGGCGCGTTCGCGAAACTCCGCGAGCTGGCGACGGTCAGCCCGAGGGTCACCGTCGGCACGTCGACGAACCTCTTTCACACTCCGCACACGCTGGAGGACGAGCCCGAGCTCTCCGATCGGCTCACGTCGTGGCTCGCGTTCGCGGATGAGAAGGTTGCCCAGGTCGCGGTGCTCGCCCGCGGATTGCGGGAAGGCGAGGCCGCCATCCGGTCCGAGCTGGATGCCGCAACCGACGCGCTCGACGACCGCCGCGCCGCCACCGGTGTCCGTGACGGAGCCGTTCGAGGCCGCCTCGCCGCGCTCGACGCGGACGCGTTCAGCCGCGGCGACTACGCGACGCGGCGCGCTGCGCAAGACGCGGAGATCGTGCTGCCCACCCTGCCGACGACCACCATCGGCTCGTTCCCGCAGACCGGCCCGATCCGCGCGGAGCGCGCCCGGTTCACGAACGGCCAGATCGACCGCACCGCCTATGAGGCGTTCCTCAAGCAGGAGATCCGCGACGTCATCGATCTGCAGGAACGCATCGGACTGGATGTGCTCGTGCACGGCGAACCCGAACGCAACGACATGGTGCAGTACTTCGCCGAGAACCTCGACGGCTTCGCCGTGACACAGAACGGCTGGGTGCAGTCGTACGGTTCCCGCGCGACCCGCCCCAGCATCCTGTGGGGCGATGTCTCGCGCCCGGCGCCGATCACCGTTCGTTGGTCGACCTTCGCGCAGAGCCTCACCGAGAAGCCCGTCAAGGGCATGCTGACCGGCCCGGTGACGATCCTCGCGTGGTCATTCGTGCGCGACGATCAGCCGCTCGGCGAGACGGCGAACCAGGTGGCTCTCGCTCTTCGCGACGAGATCGCCGATCTCGAGGCCGCCGGAATCGGGATCATCCAGGTCGACGAGCCGGCGTTGCGCGAACTGCTCCCCCTGAAGCGGCGCGACCAGGACGCCTACCTCGACTGGTCGGTCAACGCCTTCAAGCTCGCGACCTCGGGGGTGCGGGACGCGACTCAGATTCACACCCACCTCTGCTATTCCGAATTCGGCGTGGTTCTCGACGCGATCGACCGGCTCGACGCCGACGTCACCTCGATCGAGTCGGCGCGGTCGCGCGGCGAAGTGGTGCCCGAGCTGGAGCGCAGTGGATTCGGTCGCGATATCGGACCGGGGGTCTACGACATCCACTCGCCCCGGATTCCGAGCGAAGCCGAGGTGACGGAGCTGCTCGACGCCGCGGTCGCCCACATTCCCGAGCGTCAGATCTGGGTCAACCCCGACTGCGGTCTCAAGACGCGCGGATACGACGAGACCGTCGCGTCGCTCGAGAACATGGTCGCGGCGACGCTCGCCGTGCGCGCGCGAGTGGGTTCCTGAGCCGCGCCGGACCCGTGAGCGACTCAGACCGCGACGGACTCCGCGAGCGGCACCGCGTCGGGCGTGCCCTCACCTTCGGCCGAGATGCCGCGCTTGTCGAGCGCGCTCTCGACGATCGTGAGGCCCGCCATGCCGGGAAGTTTCGCGATGTGGGAGTCGATGCTGCGAATGAGCTTGCGGCCCTCGGTGCCGGCGAACAGGTGGCCCATGACGTGGGTGACCTCGCTGTCGGGTGAGATCGTCGAGCCGACGGGCGCCCAGAACTTGCTGAGCGCGAAGCGGGCGATCACTTGCGCCTTCTTGCTCACCTCAAGGCGGTCGCGGGCCTGCGAGGCGTAGAAGGCGACGTGCTTGGTCTCTTGAGCCGCGATCCGCTTGAGCAGTTCGGCGAGCACCGGGTGGTTCTCCTGCCGGGCCATGCGCAGGTACGCGGCATTGGCCGACCACTCGTTGGCGGCGCCCCACGCCATGTGCACGGCGACGAAGTCGTGGCCGACGAGCCCGCCGAGCAGCGACTGCTTGATCGGGTCGAGCCGGTCCTTCCATCCGAGCTTGAGGCGTGACGCCTTGAGCTCGTCGAAGTCGACCGTGATGCCGTGCTTGCCGAGCACCGCCGCGAGTGCTTCGCCGTGCCAGAACTCCTCACGATTCCACATCGTCATGAACGAGCCCACCTCGGGCTCCTTGTGCGACGGGGTGGTGAGCAGATCACGCAGGTAGCAGACGGTGTGGTACTCGACGTCGCACATGTAGCGCAGCACGCGGAGGCTGGATGCCGGCAGCGGGTTCGTCTCGAACGACTCGAGGTCGAGATCGGTCCAGGTCACCGGCTCGGAGTTGGCGGTGTACTTGTCGATATCGAACGCCACGGGGGCCTCCTTGTGGAGCGTCTACGAGTTCTCGGGCTCGGAAGTCTTCGGGACGGCGACGACGGCCGGATTGCCGTCCATCAAAGCACGCTTCGGTGAACGCATGCCCTTCTTCCAGTTGTGGACGGGCCAGTGGCGTCGCTGGGCTTCCTTGGCCAGCTGCGGATCGGGGTTCACGGCCGTCGGGTGACCGAGCATCTCGAGCCAGCCGAGGTCGGCGTGGCTGTCGCCGTAGCCGTACGAGGCGCCGAGGTCGGCGTGGTGCTCGGTGGCGTACCGCGTGAGCCACGCGGCGCGCGACTCGTCGACGATCGGCGGCTTCGTGAGGTAGCCGGTGAGCACCCCGTCGCGCGCGTGCATCGTCGTCGCCACGACATCGTCGAAGAGGTTCTCGAAGGGCTTCGCGAGCAACCCGATCGACCCCGAGACGAGAACGGTGCGATGGCCCGCCGCCTTGTGCGCCTGGATCTGTTCGAGTGCCGCGCGGCTCGTGTGACGTCGCATGGTGTCGCCGTATCCGCCCGCGACGATCTTCTCGAGGCGCGCGACGGGCATCCCCTCGTAGCGGCGCAGGAAGCCGCGGATGAACTCGCCCCGGTTGCGCCGCTCGGCGCGCAGGTAGCGCGGCACCGAACCCAGGATGCGCAGCACCTCGCCGGGCCACGCGGCTTTGCGGAATCCGGCGGAGCGCACCCAGAGGTACTGCTGCACGATGTTGGAGTCGACGACGGTCCCCTCCATGTCGAACACGGCGAGCACGTCGCCGCGGGGCGGCAGTTCGGCCTGCCGCGTCGGCATGGCGGCGGCGCGTTCTGCTTGGCGAGCGCGCGAGAACGCCTTCGTCAGCTGGGTGATCGCGGGGAAGTGCACGTTCTGCAGGTAGTCGTCCCAGTCGATCGCGCCGATGTCGAAGCCCTTGTCGGCCTTCTCTTTCGCCGGCAGGGCGGCGTGCAAGGCCCGCAGGTTGGAGTCGTCGAAGATCAGCTCCGTCTCGACGTACACCCGGTAGAGGGAGACGAAGTTGCGCAGGGTGGCGAGATCGGCGATGCCCTTCTGCAACTTCTCGAGAGTCGCCTGGGACCCCTTGGTCTTCGGCAGGATGCGCAACGCCCGTTCGCCGGCGCGCACCCGGCGCTCCAGCCGGGTGATGCCGCGCTCCACCTTGTCGGGCCCGGGGAACTTCCACTCCGGCACGACGATCGGCTTGCCGCGTCGGTCGGTGAGAGGGTTCTTCGTGAAGAACTCGTGCACGTTCTCGTACATCTGGTGGAACGGCACCGGGTTCGAGGCGCCCGACGCGACGTGGAAGTATTCGGGCTCGCCCTTCTTCGCGGGGTTGGCGGCGGCGGCGAGGATCGTGTTGACGACGTAGTCGACGGGGATGAGGTCGAGGATGCTGTCGGGCAGCCCCGGGAACTCGGGCAGCTGCCCCTTGCCGTACGCCATGATGAGCGGGTCGGCGACCTTGAATCCGTCGATCCAGCCGGGGTAGGGGTGGGTGACGGCACTCTCGATAATCGCCGGGCGCACGACCGACAGGCGGTGGTCGGCGCCCCACAGTTCTTCGGCGGCGCGCTCCGAGAACGCTTTCGAGAGGGTGTAGACGTCGGTCCAGCCGAGGCTCTGCGCGCGAGTACGGCCCGCATCCACGAGCTCTCCCCGCACCCAGGCCAGCCGGGCGAGTTCGCTCCACTTCGCGACGGCTTGCGGGCCCTCCTTGCCGTGCTCGGCCTGCGCCTTCTCCATGAAGGTGCGCAGCCGGTGCGGCTCGCGCGACTCGTTCTCGATGCGTGCATGGGCGGCGAACGCCGACGCGTACTCGGCACGCCAATCGACATCGTGCTTGAGGCTCGCCTCCGGGGCGACGCCCTTGCGCAAGCCTTGCACGTAGCAGGTGGAGACGTGCACGACCCGGGGGTCGCCGCCGGTGTCGCGCAGCGCCTCGTAGAGGTTCATCGCGCCGCCGATATTGGCCTCGAACGACTCGTTGATGGGGTCGTCGAACGACACGCTCGCCGCGCTGTGGATGACGAGGTCGAGATCCTTCGGCAACGAGAGCTTCGACCCGAGCCCGCCTTCGACGACCTTGATGCGGTTCTTGACGGCATCCTCGACGCCGGCGGCACCGACCTTGTCGCGCCAGGCGGCGAATACTGGCTTCTTGAGGAGGCTGCGCACGCGGTCTTCCGCGCTCGCGCTGCCCTTGACCCGCACGAGGATCGTGACCGTCGTCGCAGGGTGGTCGTTGAGCAGTCGCTCGAGCACGGCCTGGCCGACGAAGCCGGTCGCGCCGGTGAGGAATACGCGCGCGCTGCCGAGGTCGGTGGTCGCCTTCTTGGGGGTCACGGAACCAGTCTCGCAGCCACGATGGGCGCGACGGGACCGAGTCCCGGAAGCACGCCGATGCGGTCGGCGATCTCGGCGGCGCGCGTGGCACCCTCCGCGCCGCCGAAGACGAGCTCTTCGAAGCGCAACCGGTCATCGGCTGACCTGTCGATCGCGCCGAGTGGCCACGCGGATCGCCTGACCTCCTTGAGCGAGAGCCGGCGGGCGCGGGCCGACGAGGCGAGGCGTCGCTCGGCATCCTCGACGAGGAAGAGGATGTGGCGCGCCTTGAGCTCGACGATCAGGTCGGCGACCGGGCGCACCGCCGGCGCGATGTCGCCCAGACGGCGGTAAGCGGCCGTCGTGACCCACTCGTCGATGAGGCCGGTCGTCACGTGCGCGGCGACGAGTTCCGGGCCGGCGATGTTGCCGGCGATCGCGCGAGCGACCGGGCCGCGGCGTTCGACGCGTTCGAAACGGGAACGGCGGCGCGCCCCCACGGGCGACGTCAGGTCGTGGCCGGTCGCCTCGAGAACCGCGTCGAGGGCGTCGGCGATCCAGAACTTCTCGAAAGCCCACGTGGTGAGGAACGCGGTGACGCGGGCGTCTTTGTGCGTCGCGGTGACGAGCACGTTGCGCATGCGCTCCATCGTGTGACGTTCCAGGTCGCGCATCGTGCGGATGAGCCGCGCCGCCTCGGGGCCGACATCGGCGGCGGTGAGCGACGCGAGGTCGAGTTCGCCGCGGTGGCTGCCGCGGGCGGTTCGGGCGAACTCGCGGACGTCGAAAGTCATGGCGTGGATCCTTCGGAACGGGGTGGGACGTCCCGGGCGGGGCTCGAAGCGCCCCGCCCCGTATCGTAAGGCACATGGGTTTCGATGCGCGTCGGTCGGCGACGGCCGCTCCTCGACCCGCGGGGTCGAACCGCGGGGTCGCACTCGTCACGGGAGGGACGTCGGGGATCGGCGCGACCTTCGCCCGGCAACTCGCCGCGTCGGGCTACGACATCGTGCTCGTCGCTCGCGATCGCCAGCGCCTCGACCAGATGGCCCATGAACTGAACGGCATGGGTCGCGCCGTCGAGATCCTGCCCGCCGACCTGTCGAAGCGCTCGGATGTCGCGAAGGTCGTCGAGCGCCTCGAGAGCTCGACGCGGCCGATCGACCTCCTCGTGAACAATGCCGGATTCGGCATGCACACGAGACTGTCGGATGCCGACTCCGCGGCGCACGATCTCGCCGTCGACGTCATGGTGCGCGCCGTGCGCGAACTGGGAGCGGCGGCCGCGCGAGCCATGCGCCCCCGCGGCCGCGGCCGCATCATCAACGTCTCGAGCACGGCGGGCTTCATCGCGATGTCGAGCGGCTACTCCTCGGTCAAGGCATGGGTGACCAGCTTCAGCGAGGGCCTGTCGAACGAGTTGCACGGCTCCGGGGTGACCGTCATGGCCCTGTGCCCCGGCTGGGTGCATACCGAGTTCCACGAGCGTGCCGGAATCTCGAAGGGCGGCATTCCCGCGTGGTTGTGGCTCGACGCCGACAAGCTCGTGCGCTCCGCGCTGCGGGATGCCGAGCGGGGCCGGGTCATCTCGATCCCGAGCTTTCGGTACAAGGTGCTCATGGGGATCGTTCGTCACTTGCCGCGATCGGCGGTGCGTGCGATCTCGCGCGCGATCAGTTCCAGTCGCACCAGCTCGAGTCCAGTAGTACCGTGACCAAGTGACCGAAGATGAGCGCGCGGCGAAGGAACGGGCCATGACCGCGAAGGCGAAGCGGTTCACATCCCGCGGCCGCGCGGCCGCGCGCTTCATCGCCCAGCGCGGATTGCTCGTTCCCGTCGCCTGGTCGACCGTGAGCGTCGAGGTGCACGGCGTCAAGCAGCTCAAGAAGATCGGCAAGGCGTTCATCGTCATCGCGAACCACTCGAGCCACCTCGATGCACCCCTCATCCTGGGCTCGCTGCCGATGCGGATGTCGCGGTACCTCGCGGCTGGCGCTGCCGCCGACTACTTCTTCGACGTGTGGTGGCGGCGCGGCCTCACCGGCCTGTTCTTCAACGCCTTCCCCGTCGATCGCAGCGGAGCCAACCCGCGCAGCGTGAGCGCGAAGGCGCTGCTGCAGCTGGGGGTGCCGCTGCTCGTCTTCCCCGAAGGCACCCGCGCCAAGGACTATCGCAAGCGCGGTCACTTCAAGCCCGGCGCCGCGGCGCTCGCCATCTCGACGGGCGTCCCCGTCGTGCCGATCGCCCTCGTCGGGGCCGGTCGCGCGCATCCTCGGGGCAGCAAGTGGCCCAAGCCCGGCCGGCTCAAGGTCGGAGTCGTCTACGGCGAGCCGATGTACCCTCGTGCCGGCGAAGTGCCCGGCGACTTCATGGCCCGCATCAAGGCCGAGATCGAGCGCCTGCTCGCCGAGCACGGGCCCCGTATCCTGGGCTCGGACGCCTCCCCTGCACCCGAAGAAGGACCGAAGCGATGACCGACGTCAAGCACATGAAGTGGTGGGGCTGGGGCCTCGAGGGCGTGGGCTTCCACTGGCAGGACAAGCCCGGCTTCGCGCCCTTCGTGCTGAAAGCCGTCGGCCTCGACCTCCACACCGCGCAGCCGGTGCCCGAACCGTCGTTCGCCGACCTCACGGTGCCGGCATCGAAGGCGACCGCTGCGTTCACCGGCGCGCTCGCCGGCATCGTCGGCGAAGACGATGTCACGACCGACGACATGGAACGCGTCGTGCACACCTACGGCAAGAGCCTGCGTGACCTCGTGCGCATCCGGTCGCAGAAGATCGAGCGCCTCCCCGACGTCGTCGTCTACCCCGACGACGAGGCCGAGGTGCAGAGAATCGTGGATGCCGTGGTCGCGGCGGATGCTGTGCTCATCCCGTTCGGCGGCGGCAGCAACATCGCGGGTTCGCTCGAGCCGCGCGCCGACGAGAAGCGCATCGTCGTGTCGCTCGACCTCGGCCGCCTGAACCGGGTGCTCGACATCGATGAAGACTCGGGCATCGCGCGCATCCAGGCCGGTGCCCTCGGGCCGCACCTCGAGAAGCAGCTCAACGACCGGGGGTGGACGATCGGGCACTTCCCCGACTCCTTCACGCACTCCTCGATCGGCGGCTGGGTCGCCACCCGGTCGTCGGGCATGCAGAGCGACAAGTACGGCGACATCGCCGAGATCGCCCGCGGGATGCGCGTCGTGCGCCCCGGCGGCACTCTCGTCATCCGCGCCTTGCCGTCGACGTCGTCGGGCCCGAGCGTGCGCGAGATGATCCTTGGCAGTGAGGGTCGCCTCGGGGTCATCACCGAGGTGACGGCGCAGGTGCACCGCACTCCCGCGAAGCGCGACGTCTACGCGTACTTCTTCCCGAACATCGAGGCGGGCTTCGCCGCGATGCAGGAGATCGCCGAGTCCGACGCGACGCCCTCGATCACCCGGGTCTCCGACGCTCGCGAAACCGGTTTCTCGCTCGCGACGAGCAAAGACCGCAAGGGCGTCGACAAGTTCCTCGCCGGCACCGTGCTGCCCGGGCTGATGAAGCGCAAGGGCTGGGCGAAGCAGCCCGGAGGACTTACGAACATCTGCCTCTCGTTCATCGGCTTCGAGGGTTCGGTCGAGCACGCGAAGCGCCAGAAGAAGCTCGTGGATGCCATCGTGAAGAAGCACAACGGCATGGGCGTCGGCACGGGGCCCGGCGTGCTCTACGACCAGAAGAAGTTCGACACTCCGTACCTGCGCGACTTCCTGCTCGACCGGGGCGCCGCGGGCGACGTGTCGGAGACCGCGGGACCGTGGTCCAAGCTCGCCGGACTGCACGCCGGGGCGTATGCCGCCGCGAATGCCGCGTACTCGAAGATCGGCCGCAAGGGCTGGATCATGTCGCACCTTTCGCACTCGTACCACTCGGGAGCGTGCCTCTACTTCACGTTCGCCTTCGTCGGCGGCGACGACATGCTCGCCGAGTATGACGTCGTGAAGTCGGCGATCCAGCAATCGTTCATCGACAACGGAGGAACGCTCTCGCACCACCACGGTGTCGGCCTCGAACACGCGCCCTGGCTGGAGGAGGACATCTCGCCGGAAGGCGTCAAGGTCATGCGCGGGCTGTTCGCGGTGACCGATCCCGGCGAGAACCTCAACCCGCGCAAGATCGTCGCCGATGCGCGGGAGTCCGTCACGCGGTGACGTCGCCCGCGCCCGGCCAGACCCGCGCGGCGGCGATGGGGGCCGACCTGAGCGATGTCCGTGCCGTGCTCGACCGGTTCGCGATCGCCTACGTGCTCGTGCGCGGCGACGACGACCGCCCCGTCATCGCCGTGGATCGTGCGGGCCGACGAGAGCTGGAGAGCGCGTTCGCGGAAGGGTTCGCCGACGCCCCGTTCTACGCTCGCATCGACGCCGACGACAAGCGTTCGGAGCGTCGCCTCGCGCGCGGTCGGCTGCCGGGAGACGACGCCGAGGACCTGTTCCTGCTGTATCGCCGTCGCCCTCGGGAGATGCGCGCGGGATGGAAGATCGCCGAGGCAGCGGTGCGACTCGAGCTCTGGGACTTCCGCGAAGACGAGATCGTCGCGCCACGACCCAACGCCCTGACCCGTCGCCGCATCCCGCGCGAGGAGGCCGTCGAGACATCGGTCGTGCGCGGGGGTGAAGACTGGCCGACTCTCGCCGGGATGTTCGATGATCACGCCGACGACGTCGACTTCGACATCGACATGGTCTTCTCGTGGGTCGATGGCGGCGAGCCGGGCTACCTCGACGAGCGCCACCGATGGGGAGCCCTGAGCGGACTCACGACCGACTCGCCGCCGGCGCGCTACCGGCAGATCGACGAGCTGCGCTACGCCTTGCGCAGCGTGCACGCTTTCGCGCCGTGGGTGCGGCGCATCTTCGTCGCGAGCGACTCGCCCCCACCCGCCTGGCTCGATCCGACCCACCCGCGGGTGACCTTCGTGCGCAGCGAGGCGTTCTTCGCCGACCCGGAGGTGTTGCCGACGTTCAACTCGCACGCCATCGAGAGCCAGGTGCATCGCATCCCCGGCCTCGCCGAGCACTTCCTCTACTCCAACGACGACATGTTCTTCGGCCGCCCGGTGACCCCGTCGATGTTCTTCTCACCGGGCGGGATCACCCGCTTCGTCGAGGCCACCGTGCGCATCGGGCTGGGCGAATCCGACCCGATGCGCAGCGGTCACGACAACGCGATGCGGGTCAATCGAGCCTTGCTGCGACAACGGTTCGGGCGCACCATCACGCGGCACCTCGAGCACACCGCCGCCCCGCTCCGTCGCAGTGTGCTCGCCGAGCTTGAGCGCGAGTTTCCCGCCGAGTTCGCCCGCACGGCGGCGTCGCGATTCCGGTCGTCGGCCGACATCTCCGTCACCAACTCGCTCTATCACTACTACGCGCTGCTCACCGGGCGTGCCGTGACGCAGACAGCGTTGCGCGTGCTCTACATCGAGACCACTCTCACGCGAAGCGCCGAGCTGCTGCGCCGGCTGGAGCGCCGTCGACGCTACGAGATGTTCTGCCTCAACGACGGCAGCGAGCCGGAGCTGCCGGAGGAGGAACGCGTGGCGACGGTCATGTCGTTCCTGGAGCGGTACTTTCCCGTGCCGGGGCCGTGGGAGCGAACCTAGGCGCCGACGAGTTGGATCGGCCGGGTTCGCGTGTCGTCGGCCGGCGAAGCCGGATCGCGGGGGAGCTCGATGCCGAGCTCGGCGAGCCGGCGGGCGGCTTCGGCAGGCGTGACGTCGGCGAGGGTGTCGGTCATCTCGAGGGGAACGACCGTGTGCAACACCGTGGACGGGTACACGTGAACGAAGTTGAATGCCCGCGCGCCATCTCGTGGCCGGCTTCCGCCGGACGGAGCGAGGAGGTCTTGCGTGTAGCAACTCGCCGACGCGACCGAGACCGGGATGCCCGCGAAGGTCGCGGTCGATGAGTAGTGCAGGTGCCCTCCGAGGATCGCGCGCACATCGCTGCCCCGCAGCACATCGGCGAGGCGGGCCTGATCGCGCAGTTCGACCGAGACGGCCAGGTCGAGCAGGCTCGGCACCGGCGGATGATGCATCGCGATGACGGTGCCGTCGACCGCGGGTCGCGCGAGCTCCGCCGCGAGCCAGGCGAGTTGAGCCTCGTCGATCTCGCCGTGGTGCACGCCGGGAACCGTCGTGTCGAGCGTGATCAACCGAAGCCCGCCCAGCCAGTAAACCCGGTCGACCGGGGTCATGTCGTCGCTTTCCCGGAGCAGCCCGGCGCGGAACGCCGCACGGTCGTCGTGATTGCCCATGGCCCACACGATTCGGGCACCGAGCCGAGCGGCGACGGGCTCGACGATCGCGGCGAGTTCGGCGTAGGCGGCCGGTTCCCCTCGGTCCGCGAGGTCGCCGGTGAAGACGATCGCCTCGGGGTGGCGCCCGGTGGCCTCGAGCGCGGCGAGCAGTTCGCGAAGCCGAGTGGAGGCGTCGACGCGCTCGAAAAGCCGGCCCTCCCCCGATAGGAGGTGGGTGTCGCTGATGTGAACGAGCACATGATCGGGCCGCGGATACTCAGCCTCGAGCCGGGACATGACTCAATGCAAGCAGATCGCGTGCCTCGGTGCGTGACATCGAGCGGAACGTCTCGCGAATTCTCACGTGGCTTGTCGCTAACGTGGTCGGGGTGTCCGCCCCGATCCTCACCCTCGAGGTCGACGCGGCGCTCGCCGCCGGCCGGCCGGTGGTGGCGCTCGAGTCGACGATCATCTCGCACGGACTGCCGCGCCCCCGCAATCTCGAGGCGGCGCTCGAGTTCGAGCACCTCCTGCGCGAGCGCGACGTTGTGCCGGCGACGATCGCGGTGCTCGACGGTGTTCCCCGCATCGGGCTGGATGCCGACGGCGTGCGACGCATCGCCGAGGAGGATCTCGTCAAGGCGAGTGTGCGCGACCTTCCGATCCTCGCCGCGCTGAGCCGCTCGGGTGCGACGACCGTCGCGGCGACGGCTCGTCTCGCCGCGCGCGCCGGCATCCGGGTGTTCGCGACGGGCGGTCTTGGCGGGGTGCATCGCGGAGCAACTCAGACGTTCGATGAATCAGCCGACCTGCCCACGCTCGCCGAGAATCCGATCACCGTCGTGAGCGCGGGGGTGAAGAGCGTGCTCGACATCGCGGCGACCTTGGAGCGCCTCGAGACCCTCGGCGTCGTCGTCGTCGGCTACGGCACCCGCGAGTTCCCCGCGTTCTGGTTGCGCGCGTCGGGCTTCCAGCTCGACTGGGCCGTCGAGAACGCGCACGAGGTCGCGGCCATCATGCGGGCGCGCGACGAGCTGGGCGCGCGACAGGGCATCGTCGTCGCCAACCCGATCTCGCTCGAGCAGCAGTGGGATCCGGCCGAACATGACCGCGTGCTCGCCGACGCCTTCGCGGCGGCCGAGGCGGCAGGTGTTCGCGGTAAGGCCGTCACGCCGTTCCTCCTGGGCTACATCGTCGACGCCTCCGGCGGACGCAGCCTCGAGGTCAACCTCGACCTGGCTCGCAACAACGTGCGGGTCGCGGCCGACATCGCGCGGGCCTGGTCTCGCGCATGACGGGCGATCGCATCGTCGTCGTCGGCGACCTCATGAACGACATCGTCGTCGTGCCGCGAGGTCCGATCGTGCCCGACACCGACACCGAATCCCTCGTGCGGCCCCGCCCCGGAGGTTCCGCCGCGAACACGGCGGCCTGGCTCGGGTCGCTCGGAGCCGCAGTCGACTTCGTCGGCGCGGTCGGTGATGCCGACGCCGAGTCGCACGCCCGGCTGTTCCGCGACGGCGGCGTCACGCCGCATCTCCAGGTCGAGCCCGGCCTCCCAACGGGAATCATCGTCATCCTCGTGTACGGCGAGGAGCGCTCGATGCTTACCGAGCGCGGGGCCAACGCCGCCTTCAGCGGGGTGACCGCTACCGACGACCTCCTCGACACGGCCGCGATCGTGCACGTCAGCGGATACACGATCGTGAAGGACTACGGGCAGCGCGCGGCTCACCGCCTGCTCGAGCGGGTGCTCGATCGCGGCATCCCGTTCTCGGTCACCCCCGGCTCCTACGGCTACCTGTCCGAGTATGGGGCCGAGCGTTTCCTCGACGACATCCGCGGCGCCGAGATCCTCATTCCGAACCTCGCCGAGGGTCGCCTGCTCTCCGGCAGAGACGACCCGATGGAGGTCGGCGCGGCCCTGCTCGCGCACGCCCCGATCGTGCTGCTGACGCGCGGCTCGCTCGGGGTCACCCTCTTCCGCCGCGACCTGCCACCCCTTGAGGTTCCGCCGCCGTCGGTCGCGAACCTCATCGACCCCACCGGTGCCGGCGACGCGCTCGCGGCCGGTTTTCTCGCCCACTGGGCGCGATCTCGCGACGCCGAGGCCGCCGTCCGCGCCGCGGTGCTCGTCGCCGCGCGCGCGGTCATGCTGTACGGCGGTCGCCCGCCCGTGTGATCGGAGGCCGCCAACGCGCACGGCCGAGAAGGCTTCGAGCGCAGCACGAGCGGTTCGCCGCGATTCCGGCACCGCCGTTAACGGACTGAAGGCCGGCCGCAGAGGCGAGCGGCCGGCCTTCTCCCTTGCACCAAGAGTGTCCTGCAATCACATTCCGCACCCTCCGCCACAGCAAACGGTGGGCGCTGGTATGAACGTATAACGGAAAGATAACGGTGTCTAGTTACCGATCCGTTATTATCCTGGGAGTCCGCTTTGAACCCCGGATTCAGCGCTTCGTGGCCTTCGTCACGGCATCCGTGTTCTGCGCGGCGCGGTCGGAAGCGGCGCGCTTGTCGGCTTTCGCGGTGCGCTTCTCCTTCAGAGTCTTCGCAGCGGCCGTCTTGCCGGATTCCTTACGCGCGGACTTCTCACCCATGGTCGTGCTCCTTCGAGAGCCACGGTGACCCTGTGAGGCTGAGGCTACACCGGTGCACCAGAATGGGATCATGACGGCATATTGGGTCAACACGGTGCGGGAACTGACGGATGCCGACAAGCTCGCGCGGTACGCGGAGCTGGCGACTCCAGCGATCGCCGAACACGGTGGCCGTTTCATCGCGCGGGGGCTGCCGGAAGCCGCCTTCGAGGAGGGAACCCTCGACCGCACGGCGATCATCGAGTTCCCGAGCGTCGACGCCGCGGTCGCCGCCTACGAGAGCGCGGGCTACCAGCTCGCCCTGGCCGCGCTCGACGGGGGTGCCGTGCGCGACATCCGCATCGTTCCCGCCGTCTGAGCTTCGCGGGTGCCGCGACACAGAGAAGCGCCACCCACGACGGACGTGAGTGGCGCTTCTCGTGGAGCTGACCGGTGGTCAGTCGTCTCCCCCCGAAACGACGTCCGGCAGCTCCGGCGCAATCTCGACGCCGCCCCCCGCGTTCGTGGACGCCGAACCGGTCGCGCCCGAGCCCTCGGGATTCTGGGCATTGCCTTCACCGAGCAGGTGCGCCTCGGCGGAGACCTCGGCCCCGAACTCGGCACCGACGCTGCCCTGACCCAGTTCGTGAGCGCGATCCGAAACACTGTCGCCGAACGCGCCGGGCTCGTCGGTCAACTCGTCGGCAGGCGCCTCCGACGGGTCGCCGCCCGGCGCCCCCGACGGGTCGCCGCCCGGCGTTACTTGTTCCTGTTCCTGCTCAGCGCTGGTCGACACCAGGATGTTGACGCCGGCAGCGGCCCCGACACCCGTCGCGCCGGCGGCCACCGCAACCGTCGCCCCCAGGACGACCTTCGCCGCGATTCCCAGTCCGGTGAACCATGCGAACATTCGTTTCATTCTCCCCACTGACGCTCGAGGCCGGGACGATGCCGGTTCCCCCGCGTCGATCACGTTGGCAGCCTCGTTCGACACTGCCTCGGGTGAGATCCTGCCTGCGTGCGCGAGGTCAAGGCGCGTGCGCAACTCGACTGTGGGTCGAGGCGGCGACGCGAAGGCGGCATCGCGGAACTCGCTGATGGAGCGCGCCAGCGTCGCCAGGTCGGGGCGCTCGGCAGGAACCTTGCCCTTCACCAACGCCGCGGCGTCGTCATCGGAGATCCGGTGCTTTCTCATCTCACTCCTCGCTATCGTTCGGGAGGCCGGAAGGGGTACGGGTGGGCGCGATTTTCTTGCGCATCGAGTCGAGGGCCCGGCGTTGGAGCGCCTTGACGGCTCCCGGCCGCTTGTCGAGCACCGCGGCGACCTGTTCGACGGTGAGGTCGGCGACGATGCGCAACACCATGACATTGCGCTGATCGTCGGGGAGCGTCTCGAGCAGGCTCAGCGCGGAGGACTCTCCGAGGCGCGTCAGCGCGTCGTCTTCGGCGCTGGCGCTGCGGCGGGGATCGGTGTCGGCCGTCCACTCGAGGGCTTCGCCGCGCCGGGACCGCATCCGCAACTCGTCGACGAGTCGCCGATAGGCGATCGAGAAGACGAACGACCGGAGTTCTGGCTCACCGCCGACGAAACCGGGAAGGCGGTCGAACACCACCAGAAACACCTCGCTCGTGAGATCCTCGGGCTCGCGGGAGCCTCGGGCGCTCAGGAAGGCGGCGACCGCCGGGGCGTACTCGACCCAGATCGTCGTGCACGCCCATGCGGCGCCGGTCTGCGCCGCGCGCAGCATCGCGTCGAAATTCTGCGCCCCCGGCGCGACCTCACGTACCGACACCCCCGCGATGGTAGCGGCCGGTTCCTGGATGCCGGTGGAGGCCAGCTCAGAACACGTCGGGCGACGGTGCCGAGGCGTAGCGGATCGTGACGTCGGCGTGGCGATCGAAGCGGTAGCCCGCCCCGCGCACGGTGCGCACGATGTCCTCGTAGGCTCCGAGCTTCGAGCGCAGACGTCGAACGTGCACGTCGATCGTGCGCTCGTTCGGCGTCTCCTCGTCGTCGGTGTCGCCCCACAGGGTCGAGATGATCTCGGCACGATCGATCGTGCGACCCTCGCGCAGTACGAGGAACTGCAGCAGCTCGAACTCCTTGTAGGTGAGCGGCGCGGTCTCGCCGTCGAGGAGCACGCGCTTGCGGGAGATGTCGATCACGACGCCGCCCCTCGGCTCCGGCTTCTCGGTCACCGTCGCCTGACGATGCTTCGCGAGGGCCGCCGGATCCTGCAGGGCGAGGCGCACGACATCCACATCGCGACCGCCCGCGCCGACGGGCGCGAGCGCGACGGAGGCGTAGGTCTCGGCACCCGGCACGGTTTCGGCGAGGAGGCGCTTGACCGCTTCGACGATGCGGGGCAGATCGGTGCCGGCGGCTTCGGCTTTCGCCTCGTCGATGCCGACATAGAGGGCGAAGCCGCGAGCTTCGGTTCCTTCGGGCACGGCGCGGATGCGCGTGACCGCCACCGCGGGATCGGGTGCCGGTGTCGCGGGCACGGGACGGACAGCGGGGTGAAGCTGGGAAAGAGTGGCAAGAGACATGGTGTCGAATCCTTGGTCAGAGTCCGGCGGCGTGGGGTCATCCATCGCAATCAGCCTTACGGAGGTGTGGGTCAGAGCAGGAGCCACGAAGTGGGCCCATGAGGACGTCTGTCACGCACACATTCGACAACACATGACCGCGCGCACATCCGTCCCCTCGAAGGAGGTCAGGGCGCGCTGAGTTGCGGTCATGCGAAGAAGTCTGACTCACGAGCGTCACGATTCGCAACCTTGCGACGCCGCGTTACGCGTTCACACCACGCCGTAGAGCCGGTCGCCGGCGTCGCCGAGCCCCGGAACGATGTAGCCCGATTCGTTGAGTTTCTCGTCGAGCGCGCCGAGAACGATCGTCACATCGCGGCCTTCGGTCGACCTCCGCACGTGCTCGACGCCTTCCGGCGCACCGAGCAGGCAGATCGCCGTGACATCGACCGCGCCGCGCTCGAACAGGTACTCGATGGCGGCGCTCAGCGACCCGCCGGTCGCGAGCATCGGGTCGAGCACGAAGCACTGCCGGTTGGAGAGGTCGTCGGGCAGCCGGTGCGCGTAGGTCGTCGGCTGCAGCGTGTGCTCGTCACGCACCATGCCGAGAAAGCCGACCTCGGCGGTCGGAACGAGCTTGACCATGCCCTCCAGCATCCCGAGCCCGGCTCGCAGGATCGGCACAACGAGCGGGCGAGGTTCACTGACCGCGAGCCCGTGCGCGCGTGCGACGGGAGTGGTCACCTCGACGGCATGCGTGCGCACGTTACGGGTCGCCTCGTAGGCGAGGAGCGTCACGAGTTCCTCGACGAGGGCGCGGAACACCGGTGACGGCGTCGTCACGTCGCGCAGCACCGTCAGCTTGTGCGTGATGAGCGGGTGGTCCGCCACGTGCAAGCGCATAGGGTCGATGCTATCGAGCCGACCCTCAGCACCCACCAGGCCGCGATGCGTCTCGCCCTCGCGGAGGCCGAACTCGCCCTCGCGACAGGGGATGTGCCGGTGGGTGCGGTGATTCTCGACGCCGACGGCGCGGTGCTCGCGCACGGCCGCAACGAACGCGAGAAGCACCAGGACCCCACCGCGCACGCCGAGCTCGTCGCCATCCGGCGCGCCGCCGAGGTACGCGGCGACTGGCAGCTCGCCGACACGACCCTCGTCGTGACACTCGAACCGTGTGCGATGTGCGCCGGCGCGATCCTCGCCGCCCGCATCCCGCGCGTCGTATTCGGCGCTTGGGACGAGAAGGCCGGTGCCGCCGGCAGCGTGCACGACCTGCTGCGCGATCGCCGGCTCCCGCACCGTGTCGAAGTCGTCCCCGACGTGCTCGCTGAGCAGAGCGCGAACCTACTGCGGGAGTTCTTCGCTACTGCCAGAGCACCGCGACCAGCACGTTGACGACCGCGAGCCCGCCCGCGGCGTGGAAAGCCGGCTTGACCTTTCCGCCACGGCGCCGCTGAACGTGCGCCACGATCGCGGCGACGAGCACGACGAGGGCGATCCCGAGCTTGACCGCGATCTTGGCGTTGTCGACTCCGAGATCCGCGGCCTGCCGAACACCGACGAGGGCGAGCCCGGTCACCACTTGAGTGATCGCCCCAGCGAGCACGACACCGGTGGCGAAGCCGTCCTTCGCGCGCATCTGCACGAAGAAGGCGCCGACGATGGCGGCGAGGCCGAGAATGTGAACGGCGAGCAGGATGAGGCGAACGACATCAAGTGATTCCATGATGCGATTCTCGCAGCCGCCGACGTCAGTCGTGACTCGGGATGATGATCGAGTCGGTCGACGTGTTCGACCCGGCGACATAGATGTCGGGCTCGATATAGATCACCCGCGCCACCGGTACCGCGGCGCGCACCGCATCCTCGATCTCGTTGATCGCCTTCGCGATCTCCGTCGCCTTCGTCGCCTTCGGAACGGCGACCTTCGCGGCGACCATCAGCTCGTCGGGCCCGAGGTAGAGCGTCTTCATGTGGATGATCGCTTCGACGTTCTCGTGCCCGGCGAACGCGGCCCGGATCTTCGCGACATCCCCCTTCGACCCCCCTTCGCCGATGAGCAGGCTCTTCGTCTCGATGCCGAGGATGATGGCGACCGCGATGAGCAGAACGCCGATCGCGATCGTGCCGACGGCATCCCACACGACGTTGCCGGTGAGCAACGACAAGCCGACGCCCGCGAACGCGAGCACCAGACCGATGAGCGCCGCGATGTCTTCCAGCAGGATGACGGGAAGTTCCGGTTGTTTCGCGTGGCGGATGAACGACACGAGGCTCTCATCGCCGCGCGCCTTGTTCGCCTCGATGACGGCCGTGCGCAGCGAGAAGCTCTCCAGCACGATCGCGACGCTCAGCACGAGCAGCGGGATCCACGGCAGGTTGAGCTCTTCGTGCGATTCGAGCTTGTGGATGCCTTCGTAGAGCGAGAACATCCCGCCGACCGAGAACAGGATGATCGCCACGACGAACGCGAACACGTACCGCTCGCGCCCGTAACCGAACGGGTGGGTCTCGGTCGCCTTCTTCTTCGCGCGGCGCCCGCCGACGAGCAGCAACACCTGATTGCCCGCGTCGGCGACCGAGTGGACGCCCTCCGCGAGCATCGACGCCGAGCCCGAGATCGCCGCCGCCGCGAACTTCGTCACGGCGATGCCGCTGTTGGCCAGCAGCGCTGCGACGACCGCTTTCGTGCCGCCCTCGGTGCTCATGGATTCAAACCTACACTCGGGTTATGAGTGCAAATCTCCCGCGTATCGCCATCCTCGGAGGCGGCTCGATGGGCGGCGCCATCCTCGCCGGACTGGTCGAATCCGGGCTCGCGTCGTCCGGTGTCGCGGTCACCAATCGCAGTGCCGCGAAAGCCGACGCGGTGCGGATGCCGGGGGTCGACTCGTACGCGATCGAGACCGTCGCCGACGCCAACCGGGTCGCCCTCGACGGCGCCCGCGTCGTCATCCTCGGGGTGAAGCCGGCGATGACACCGGGGCTCGTAGCCGAGATCGCCGGACACCTCGAGCACGACGCCGTCGTGGTGAGCATCGCTGCGGGCGTCACGACCGCGACGCTCGAAGGTCTCGTGCCGAACGCCGTCGCCCGGGCGATGCCGAACACCCCGTCGCTCGTGCGGCGCGGGGTCACCGGCCTCGCCGCCGGGTCGCGCGTCTCGCCCGACCAGTTCGCGCTCGTGCGCGCGGTATTCGAAACCGTCGGCGCGGTCATCCCCGTCGGCGAGGACCGCATCGACGCACTCAGCACGATCTCCGGCTCGGGCCCGGCCTACGTGTACTTCCTCATCGAACAGCTCACGGGCACCGCGCTCCGCCTCGGGTTCTCGTCGGAGGAGGCGCGGCTCATGGTCGAGCAGACCTTCCTCGGCGCATCCGAACTACTGGCCTCATCGGATGTCGACCCGGCCGAACTGCGCCGCCGCGTCACGAGCCCCAATGGCACCACGATGCGCGCCATCGCCGTGATGGAGGAGGCCGACCTCGCCGGCCTCTTCGACCGCGCCGCCGCCGCTGCCCTCGCCCGAGCCCGCGAAATGGCCGCCGAGACCGCGAGTTAGGACTGCAGAGCGCTGAACTTGTCGAGGTCGTGGGTGTTACCTGAGGCGATGATGAGGTCGTGATTCGACACGACGGTGTCGGCGGTGGCGTAGGTGAACTCCTTTCCGGGGCTCTTCACCCCGACGACCGTGATGCCGTACTTCTGCCGCACGTGGGCCTCCGCGAGCGTCACCCCACGGA
>CBFGZU010000028.1:0-20813 GCA_965653335.1 uncultured Pseudolysinimonas sp. | reverse complement strand
CCTCGAGGCAGCATGATCAAAGATAAGAACTGTCCGGGAAACCGGGGGCAGGTCAACTTGCCGGGAGAACACGGAGCAACTTCGAGGGATTCAGGCTCGAAGACTTTCAGATCACCGCAGCCGCGTCTACAGCAGCGGCGGTCTGCATGGTCACCGCGCTGCTCACAGTCAACGGCGTGGAATGTCCCAGTGAAACCCGTTGGGTCTTCGAAGGGAAAGACGGTCGATCCTTGGCCGAGACTCAGCCCGGTGGGCGGTGGATCTGCTTGCAGTCGTTGCCCGAGGCGCTCGCGCAGGGGGCGCGCCGCGCCCATTGACTTCGCGGCCATAGCCGTTGCCGGCGGGAAACGGCAGCCAAGAACGTCGGCGGGTACCTGTAGGTTCAGGCTCGATGGACACTGACGAACTCGAAGCGGAGCTCTCGCCGCACCAAGAAGAGCTCGCGCTCCTAGCAACCGAGGCCGACCGCCGTTTGGCCGATGTCAACCGGCGGCTCGACAACGCGGCGTCGCGGGGGGCAATAGTCGTCAGCGCCGCGGCAATCGCTTCAGGAGTCCAGGTGGCGCAAGGTGCCAGCTTCTGGCTCATCGCCTCGGTTCTCGCGTCTCTCATCGCAGCCGCCCTCGCATTGCCGCTGATGCGTTTCAAGCGAGGCCAGGAAGTCAACGTGGGCCAGCTCGTGAAAGACATCGCAAACTGGTCGCCTCAGCGGCTAAAGCTTGAGGTGATCAATGCCAAGACCGTGCTCGTGAACGTGGGCGAGGACTGGATGCGGTCTCGCGGTCGCCTTCTGCTGGCGAGTCTTGCCGCGCTCGCGGTCGCCATCGTCTTCACCGTGCTCCGTGTGATCTTGGGCTAGCGAGGGAGGTGAACATGGCGGACCAGCCGGAACAGCAACCGAAGTTTGAACCTCCGACTACTCCATCTCCGTCGACTTTCGAGTACATCGAGAAGAGCGACAACACCAAGTACGAAACGCGATAGGCGCGCTGGGGTGGCTGGCACGCTCGGCCACCCCAAGCCCAATCTGTCCTAGGGTTCCGGTCATGACCGACCAGCTCCTCATCGGCCTTCTCAGCTCGGGCAGCGTGCTCGCCGGGGTCTTCCTGACCGGCCTCTTCGGCGAGTGGCGTGCGCGCCGGGTCGAACGCGACGCCAGGGAATCTCGGACCGACGACCGCCGCCATCAGCTGTGGGAGATGTCACTGCCTGCAGCCGGCCGCGTGCAAGAACTCTTCTTGACAGCGAATGGGTTCGCTCAGCCAAAGCCCCCCGAATTCGAGCCGACTCTGCCCTTCGATGAGGGCTTCCCAGATTGGTGGGAGGACCGCGGTCAGAAGTTGCTTCAGGACGTCGCGTTGATTCCTTCTCGCCCGATCCGGGAGCTGTTGGATATCGCGGCAGACGGCGTTTCATACTCGTACGGGCTCACTCGCCAGACCGCCTGGGCACCGACGTATCAGGAGTCCGTGCTTTCGACCTCGCGACTCGGCTTTGAGGTCGTCTCTGCATGGATGCGAGACGAGAGCGTGGACTCCGCAACCCAGGCGAAGGTGAACGCGCTAAAGGCATCACTCGACAACATGCATGCTCAGTACGCCGATCAACGGCGCGCTCAGCAGGAGTGGGCTAGAGAGCAGAAAGCGAAAGAGCAACCGTAAGGCTCAGACACCCGGACGATACGAGGCTCGGTCCGATCGCTCTCGCTTCTCGCGCGATCGGCGGATGGTGCGAGATACCGCCCCGGCTCACACTGGGCTTCAGCCGTCGAGCCATCCGCTCCGGCGCCTCCTCACCGCGCCGCGACTCCCAGGGGAACCACCAGGTTCGCCGGTCGCACGTAAGTGAGGAGGTGGATCGCCATGAGCGATCCCAATGCCTTGCCGGGGACGGGCTACGACCCCGGCGAGATGATTCGCCCGCTGTCGGTTCGCATGACCGAGAGCGCCCGCGCCCAGCTCGAGATTCTTGCGGATCTCAACGCTCGGAGCGTGACCGAGGAAACGCGCCTAGCACGGGGAGTCAGGGGTTCAGCTGTCGCCTATGTCCCGACTCAGGACACAGAGTAGGGCGGACGGGACTTGAACCCGTGACCGACGGATTATGAGTCCGCTGCTCTAACCAGCTGAGCTACCGCCCCGCGCCGGCTTCGATCACTTGGCGTCGCCGTTCGCGACCGGATCCGACTCGGTGACCGGGTCGGTCACCGCCTCACCACGGTACAGCGCCTCGAAGGTGTCGACGGTGGCTTGCAGGTCGTGTTTCGCGACGATGCGCTGCGACGCCTTCTTCATGGCGGTGTACGCGTCGGGCGACGCGGTGAGCACCGTGGTGAGGTGGGCGGCGAAGGCGGGGATGTCGCCCGGTTCGTAGAGTTGGCCGTTCTCGCCGGAGTGCACCAGGTGCGGCAGCGCCATCGCGTTCGCCGCGACGACCGGCAGAGCGGAGGCCATGGCCTCCATCGCGGCGATGCACTGCAGTTCGGCGCGCGAGGGCATCGCGAAGACGGCACCGCGGGTCAGGATGTCGCGCAGCTGTTCGTCGGGAATCTTGCCGTGGAAGATCACCCGGTCGGTGATGTGCAGATCGCGCGCGAGGCGTTCGAGGCGGTGCAGGTCTTCGCCATGGCCGACGATGTCGAGTTTCGCATCGAGGTCGGCGTCGAGCAGCGCGAACGCCTGCAGCAACTCGTGGATGCACTTTTCTTCGTCGAGACGGCCGACGAAGACGACCCGGTTCTCGGTGCGCGGCTCGAAACTCGGCACATAGTTGGCGGTGTCGATGCCGTTCGAGATCGAGTGAACGCCGGTGAGGCCGGTCATCTGCTCGAAGTAGTCGCTCGAACGCTTCGTCGGCGTCGTGACGACGTCGGCGAGCGCGTAGACGTTCGCGGCGGCCTTCCACTGGGTGCGGATGAGCCAGCGCAGCATCGGCGGCGGAAGGATGGTGACGTGCTGGGCGATGTTCTCGGCCATCGTGTGGTTGGTGCCGATGAGGCGGATGCCGCGCTCCTTCGCCACCGGGGCGAGACCACCGCCGATGATGATGTGCGACTGGAAGTGCACAACATCCGGTCGGTACTTCTCGATGAGCCGCCGAGCGTTCGACTTCGCGCGCCACGGCAGGGCGAACCTCAACCACGGATGCGGCAGCCAGCGCCAACTGGTGAGCCGGTGCACCATGAACTCGACGCCGTCGTGAGTTTCAAGCCCCGAGCGACCCGGGCCATCAGGTGACGGCGCCACCATGTGAACTTCGTGGCCGCGGTTCTTCAACTCCACCGCGAGCCGCTTGGCGAAGGAGGCGGAGCCGTTGATATCGGGGGCGAAGGTGTCCCCGCCGAGCATTATCCGCACTCGCACGAGGCTACCTCAGCCGTCGCGCCTGTCGACGCAACTGGGCTAGCGATGCGTTTGCGGGTGGTGCTTGGCGAGCTGATAGACGCCGTAGACCGCGACGCTCGCGGCGATCGCCCACACCGGGATGACCCACAGTGGTGCGTGCGCCGCCTCCCCGAGCACGGCGATGCCGATCGCGACCGCGAGCAACGGGTCGACGACGGTGAGGCCTGCGATCACCAGATCGGGTGACCCGAGCGAGTAGGCGGTCTGCACGAAGTAGGCGCCGAGCGCCCCGGCGACGACGAGGGCGAAGATGCAGCCGATCGTCAGCCACTCGAACTCCCCGCCGACGACGCCCGCCAGCAGGTTGCCGAGCCGGTTGATGACGACCTTGGCGAGCGTCGCGACGAAACCGTAGAGCACCCCGGCGGCGACGATGTAGAACAACGCGCCCGCCTTCTTGCGGGCGAACGCGAAGGTGAGCGCGAGCAGCACGATCACCCCGCCGAGAATGCTGAGGATGATCACCAGCTGGGTCTCGCCGATGACCTGCTCTTCGGCGACGAACGTCGCGACGGTGACGAACAGGGCGATGCCGCCCACACAGAGGGCGATGGCGCGACGTACGGGAGCGTCGATCTTGGTCTTCGTGACGCGTGCATTGACGATCGCGGTGATCACCAGGGCGACCGCGCCGATCGGCTGCACCACGATGAGCGGAGCGAAGCCGAGACTCGTCAGCTGGAACAGAATCGCCAGACCGAGCAGGACCGTGCCGATGACCCACGACGGTCGCGCGAGCAGATGCATCAGCTGTTTCACGCTGAGCCCCGCCTTCGCGCCCGACCCGTGGCGTTCTTCGATGACCTCCACCCCGCGGTGCTGGAATTGCGCCCCGAGCGACAAGAAGACGGCACCGATGATCGCGATGAGGATGCCGACGGGAGCGAGCTGACCCGTCGCGCTCTGCCCGAGGACGTCGATCTCGATCACCCCAGAAATCTAGCGGTCGTTGCCTGGATATCCTGGCCGAATGGCCGTCCGACCCATTCGAATCACGGGGGATCCCGCGCTGCACTCGCCCGCATCCCCCGTCGCCGCGATCGACGACACCGTCCGCGAACTGGTGCGCGACATGGAGGAGACGATGGCGGCCGCGCCCGGGGTGGGGCTCGCGGCCCCGCAAGTGGGCGTCGGCCTGCGCGTCTTCGTCTGGTCGTGGATCGACGACGCGGGAATGCATCACCGCGGCACGGCGATCAACCCCGAACTGCTCATCGCGCCCCTCACCCTCGATGACCTCGACGAAGACGAGGAGTCGGAAGGCTGCCTGTCGATCCCCGGCGAACGTTTCCCGTTGCGGCGGTCGGCCGAAGCCCTGCTCACCGCGACCGACCTCGACGGGGAACGTTTTCAGATCCGGGCCACCGGTTGGCTCGCCCGCATCTTCCAGCACGAATACGACCACCTCGACGGGGTGCTCTACGCCGACCGGCTGACCCATCCGCACGACAGAGGCGTCGCGAAGGCGATCCGCAAAAACAGCTGGGGCACCCCCGGTCAGTCGTGGATGCCCGGAGTCGACCACCCGGAGGGTTAGGCGGACCCGAACTCGATGCGGCGGTAGGCAGCCTCCCGGATCACCTCGAACAGCGCCTCCGGCTCGGCATCCTTGTAGAGCACGGCATACGCTCCCGCCTGGGCGGCGGCCGCAACGTGCGCGTCGAGATCGACACCGGTGACGAGGATGATGCGCGGCGCCGGGCCGTTGCCGAGCACCGCCTCATCGCCGAGGATCCGCTCCGTCGCGACGATGCCGTTCACCCGGGGCATCTGGATGTCCATGAGCACGACATCGACCCGCTCCTTGCGCAGCCGCGCGAGCGCCTGGGCGCCGTCGCCGGCCTGCCCGACGACGACGAGGTCGGGTTGCGAGCCGAACAGCAGCGCCCAGCCTTCGCGTTGCCGCGCGGAGTCGTCGACGAGCAGCATCCGCACGGGCGGGCGCGACTCGGCGGTGCTCACTCGGTGCCCAGCTTGACGCCTTCGATGCCGTTGTGCGCGTGAAGCGCCGGGAAGACAGCGGTCACCGTGAACCCGACACCGGGGGTGACGATCGTGTTGAGCATCCCGCCGTAGAGTTCGGCCCGCTCGCGCATCTCGGTCATGCCGCGACCCGTCGGCGACCGGGTGAGGGCGGCGAGGTCGTCGTCCTGGCTGGTGATCCGCCCGCGAGCGACCTCGTCGGGGTCGAGCCCCTCCCGGCGCGATGCGGCGCGCGCCCCGTCGTCAGCGACGACGATCTCGAGTGTGTCGCTCCAGGTGAACGACACGAGCACGGAGGTGCCCGCCCCGCCGTGGGCGCGAGCGTTCTCAAGTGCTTCCTGCAGGATGCGGTAGATCGCGAGCTCGGCGCCCTCCTTGAGGCGGAGCGGCTCGCCCGTCTCGCGGAACTCGACCTCGAGGCCGGAACCCCGCATCACCGTGAACAGGTCGCGCAACGTCGCGAGCTGAGGCTGGGGGCCGGCAGCCGCCTCCCCTTCGCGGGTGAGTGCCATGACCCGACGCAGGTCGGCGAGTGTCGCGCGTGCAGTGTCGGCGATGACGGCGGCGCTGCGCGCCGCAGCCGACGGATCCTGGGATGCCGCATACCGGGCGCCATCGGCGTGGCTGATGAGCACCGAGACCGAGTGCACGACGAGTTCGTGGAGTTCGCGCACGATGCGCAGCCTGCTGGTCTGTTCGGCGAGCGTGAGCTCGAGGTCGAGCCGCTCGCGATCCGCGGTCGAGCGATCGAATTCGTTGCGGAACGCCGCCCGGCGGGCGCGGCGCCACAGGACGAGCAGAACGAGCGCGACGACGGCGAGCGCGACGGAGGTCGCGGCGAGGATGCCGGTGATCACGTCCACGTGGTGCCTCCAGATCCGCGGTGGTGCTTGGCCGCGGCCCCCGACCGGTGAGCTTATCGCGATCGGGGGCCGCGCCTGCGCTACGTCGCGGGCGGAATCGCGCTACTTCGCGGGTGGAACGGGCCCGCTGGCGCGCAACACCTCGAGCCGGGCGCGGAACTCTTTCTCGTCGATGTCGCCGTTGGCGTAGCGCTGGGCGAGCACCGATTCGGCACTCCCCGCGGCCTGAGCCGCGTGCCCGGCGTGCGGACCATGGCCGTATCCGTCGCCATATCCGTAGCCGTTCGGGCCATACGCATGGCGACGCCACCGGCGACCGAAGATCGCGAACAGCGCGACGATCAACAAGATCCAGAACAGCGGGATGAGCACGAACCAGAATCCACCACCGTGCCACGGGTGGAAGGCGGCTGCGCTCAGAGCGAGAGCGGTGAACACGAGTGACTCCGTTTCCTCGGATCCCCGGATGGGACCCGATGAGACCCACACTCGTCCGCGTGACGCGGCAGCGAATCTGCCGGCGGGAGTCTGCCGGCTACTCCCTCAGGACGAACCCGGAGTTGCGAGGCCGGTCTCGTACGCGATCACGACCAGTTGCACGCGGTCGCGGGCAAGCAGCTTCGACATGATGCGCGACACATGGGTCTTCGCCGTGAGCGGGCTCAGGAACAGGCGCTCGCCGATCTCCACGTTGGTAAGCCCCTGACCGACGAGCGTCAGCACCTCGCGCTCCCGTGCGGTGAGCGGTTCGAGCGGCGTCGTGTCGGGTGAAGCGTTGAGAGAGCCGGCCACGCGTTCGAGCAGCCGCTTCGTCACACTCGGGCTGAGGAGGGCCTCCCCGCCGGCGACCACCCGCACCGCCCGGATCAACTCCACCGGCTCGGTGTCCTTCACAAGAAACCCGCTCGCCCCCGCACGAATCGCCTGCGCGACGTATTCGTCGAGTTCGAACGTCGTCACCACCACGACGTGGGTTCCGGCGAGCGCGGGGTCGGCGACGATCTGCTCGGTCGCCCACAGCCCGTCACCGTCCGGCATCCGGATGTCCATGAGCACGACATCCGGTTTCGTGCGCTTCACGAGCGCCACGGCCTCACGGCCCGTCGCCGCGTCGCCCACGACATCGAGGTCGGGTTCGGCTTCCAGGAGGCTGCTGAAGCCCGCGCGGATGAGGTGCTGGTCGTCGGCGAGGGCGACGCGGATGCCGCGACCGGTCATGTGACGCCGCCGTCCATCGGGATCGTGGCCGAGACCCGGAACCCGCCGCCTCGCGTTGGTCCGTTCTGCGCTGGTCCGTTCTGGGCGGGGCCGGTGCTGAGGCGGCCGCCGAGCAGTTCGGCGCGTTCTCGCATCCCGAGCAGGCCCCGTCCCCCGGTCTCGCTCGCCGTCGTCGCGGCACCGACCCCGTCGTCGACGACCTCGAGGCGGTAGGCGCCGCCTGAAGTCCACAACCGCACGGTGGCCCGTCTCGCGTCGGCGTGCCGGGTGACGTTGGTGAGCGACTCCTGCACGATGCGGAACAGGGCGAGCTGCACCGACGTCGGGGCGTCAGCGATCCGGTCGTCGAGGGTGATCTCGACTCCGCGGATCGCGCCGACGAGCGCCGGGAGCCGGTCGAGTCCCGGTTCGGGCACGAGCGGGGCATCCGGGCTTCCCGCCGAACGCAACGCGCCGAGCACCGACCGCACCTCGTCGAGAGCCGCCTTGCTGGTCTCCTTGATGCTCGCGAGGGCCTCGGCCGCCTTGTCGGGTTGACGGTCCATGAGGTGAAGGCCCACGCCGGCCTGCACGTTGATCTGGCTGAGCGAATGTGCGAGAACGTCGTGCAGTTCGCGGGCGATCCGCACGCGTTCGGCCTGCACCTCGGTGCGTTCCCGCTCGCCCGCCCGGCGCCAGTACTCGGCGGCGTGATCGCGTCGGCTGCGGATGCCTTCACCGATTCCGAAGACGATGAGGATGCCGAGAGTCGTCGCCGCGATCCGGCCGGGCGTCCACTCCTCCCGTCCCATCGCGATCGCGGCACCCACGGTGGCGATCCAGCTGACGCCGACCGCGACCCAGGCCCACACCCGCGCCCCGCGCACGATCGCCGACACGATCGCGAACGCGAGCGCCACATACGGCGGGCCGCCGTGCGGATTCACGAAGAGGTCGAGCACGGCCGCGACCGAGACGACGGCGACGACCGGCCCGGGAAAGCGCCGCGCCGCGATGAGCGCGAGCGGTCCTACCGCCGCGAGCCCCAGGATGCCGAACGCCTCCCGGGAGGGGACGGTGCCGACCCGGATCTGCCACACGGCGGCGAGCACCTGCACGAGGAACGAGACGATCACCGGCACCCAGAGGGTGACCCAGCTCGGGGCCCGCCAGTCCGGAGGCGGCGGCCCGTGCCATCCGCCACCCTGCCACCCGGGGTGCCGCATGCCCCGATGCTACGGGCCGGCCGGCGGCGTCGTCGTCGTCCCGCGGGAGTAGAAAGCTCCCCCACTTGGACTCGAACCAAGAACCTATCGGTTAACAGCCGATTGCTCTGCCAATTGAGCTATGGAGGATTAGCTGGGTGAACAGCCGGTCCAGCGTAGCAAACCTGAACCGCAGCTCTCGCCCATCGCATCCGGACAACGACCCCGAATCCGTCGCCCTCGGATGACCTCTGCCTGGCATCCCGGCGCGGCGGCGGCGTGGCGCGCGGGCGGTCACCGGGGAGCGACAGCCGCGTCAGCGGGAGACGGCGGCGAGGGCTTCGACGTACGGGTGCAACGGGTTGTCGAGCACCTCGTCGGCTTGGCCGAAACCGACGAACATGCCTTCATGCATGACGGCGATCTGGTCGGTCATGGTGCGCAGTTCACGCAGATCGTGACCGATCACGAGGGCCGAGAACGCGCGCTCCCGCTGCAGGTCGGAGATGACCGTGAGGATGCGGCCGCGCACGAGCACGTCGACGCCCATCGTCGGGTCGTCGGCGACGAGCAGGTTGGGTTCGAGGATGAGGGCGCGCGCGAGCGCGATGCGCTGCCGTTGGCCCCGTGAGAGCTCGTGCGGCATCTTCGCCATGACGCCGAGCGGAAGACGGACGGCATCCACGAGTTGAGCCACGAGCGCACCGGCGAGCTTGCGATCGTACTTCTCATCGCGCTCGTAGATCGGGGCGGCGACGTTCTCACCGACGGTGAGGTGCGGCTCGAGCGTGCTGCCGCCGTCCTGCGGCAAATAGCCCACCTTGCCCACGAGCTTGTCGCGGCGACGCGGCGAGAGGTCGCGAATCTCGCGACCGAGAACCTGCAGGTGACCGCCGATGATGTGCGGCGCCGCCCGCTCCCCCGGCACCGACTGCGCGGCGACGGCACGCGCGAGAGTGCTCTTGCCCGAACCCGCCTCCCCGACGACGCCGAGAATGCCGTCGAGGGGAATCTCGAACGAGACACCGCTCACCGCGGGACGGTCGTCGCCGTAGCCGAGGGTCAGGTCGTCGGCTCGAACCGCGACCACGCTCACCCTGCCACGCTACCCGGACTCGCCTGCGTCAGCGACGCAACCGGCTCACGTCGAACGGCAACGCGTCGACCAGGCCGAACCCCGAGATCGCGCCCCGCACGAAGACCGCGCGCACGCCCTGTGTCAGCGGAATGGCCGGAAGCGCCCCCGCGATCGCCGACTGCGCTTCGAGCAACGTCGCCGCGCGCACCGTCGGATCGGCCTCGGTGCTGCTGCGGACAAGCAACGCGTCGACCGTCGCGTCGGCATAACCCGGCGCCAGCAACCCCGTCGAACGGAACGGCTCCAGGTACGCGCGCGAATCACGGGTGACCGGCATCACGCTCGCGAGAACCGCCTGCACCTCGCCGGCGACGAACGCCGCTCCGAGACCCTCGGCATCCGTCTCGACCGTCGTGACGCTGAACAGTTCGCTCTCGTCGAGCTGTTCAGCGAGGGCCGCGGCCTCGGCGCTACCGCGCTCGTTCGCCGGGGAGACGTCCACGTGGATGCTCAGGTCGACCGGCGTGGCGATCGCGGCCGCGGTGAGCACGGCGGTCGCCGCCTCGAGGTCGGGTCCGCCCTCGCCATCCCCGTATCGATCGGAGAACACATCCGACGATCCCGGGACGCCATCGGCGATGTAGCCGAAAGCGGGATCCACCCAGGTGGCGGCGACCGAGTCGGCGAACGCCTCACGGTCGATGAGCTCGCCAATCGCCGCGCGGACCGCACCCGCCTTCGTCGCGTCGGGAGTCTCGGTGCGCGACCCGAACGGCATGTGCGCGAAATCAAAAGCGAGCACCCGAATCTGACCCGACACCGCCCGGGTCACATCGAGTTCCTCGTCGTCGACGAGTGACCGAAGCGACTCGAGAGGCAGCGGTCCGGTGAGCACGTCGATCGACCCGTCGCTCAGTGCCTGGGCGAACCCGGCACCCGACCCCGTTCGCAGCTCGATGACGGAGCTCGCCCCGGGGGACCCGCCGAACCCGGTGAACGGGGTCAGCCTCAGCTGATCGTCGCCGCGGGACTCGAGGACGTACGGCCCTGCGAAAGGCTGAGCTTCGACGATGTCGTCGTCGGCGGTCAGCTCGTCGGCGAAGAACGACTCCTCATCGAGCACCAGGCCAGCAGGACCGGCGAGCACGAACGCCAGCCCGGTGTCGATCGCCGCGCCGATGCGGAACTCGATCGTCGTGTCGTCGATGACCTCGATCCCGTCGAGACCGGCGAGGCCGCGCCACGCGCCATCCGCGGGCTGCAACGCGAGCTGGCGCTCGAGACTGAATTTCACATCCGAGGTGGTGAGCTTGTTGCCGTTGGCAAACTCGAGCCCGCGCTCCAGCACGACCGTGTACACCCCGTCGGCCGTCCACCCGGCCGACTCCGCGATCTCCGGCACCGGATCGGCCTCCTCCGCCTCGACGACGAGCAGCGACGGGTAGATCTGGGTGAGGAAGTCGAACGTCTCGGGCGAGTCGCTCGCCGCGGGGTCGAGCGGCGGGACCTTCCCACTCCAGCCGAGCCGGATCGGGCTCGACGCGCCACCCGTCGCGCACGCGCCGAGCGGGATGACAACGGTGATCGCGATCGCAACGGCGATCGCGAGTCGCGGCAGACTCCGGCTCATCTCATGGCTCCTCGGGTGGATGTCCGCGCATCGTGGTGAAACAATTCAACGGCTGAGCGGGCGCTACCAGTCATAACACAATCAGCCTGCGCGCAACTTGCGCCGCTCGACTTCGAGAGCGGCGATCTCGACCTGAATGCGGCGGGCGCGCTCCGTGTCACCCTCGGCAGCGGCTCGTTGCGACGCGCCCTGCAGATCGGCTTTACGGCGAGATAGATCGACGGCGACGAGGTCGGCGACTTGCGCGCGGGCGTACCGATCGAGGTTCGCCTCCCGGGTCTCCGGGATCGGGGCGACCCCGAGCTGCTCCACGAGGCCGGCGTAGCGTGACGGCACGGCGTCGGCGACGCGGGCGATCCAATCGGGTCGATCCCAGGTGTCGATCGCCGTCGCCACACCGTCTCGCACGACGTCGAGGATCGAACTGCGCATGCGGACGGAAACGGCACGTTCCAGGAGCTCCCGGCCGATCGCTTGCGGCCGCTGGAGGATGACGAGAAGAGCGTCGCGCTCCATGCGCGTCTCCACATCGGCCGGCAGATCGAGCAGCCGCGCCGCCGCCGGGGTGCCCTCGGCATCCGTCTCGGGGGCGGATGCCGGAGATGACGGGCGGGTCGACGTCGCCGCACGCACGGTCCGCCCGACCTCCGCCGGGTCCATGCCGAGCCAGCCCGCCAGGTTGCGGACGTATCCGGCACCGAGGGATCGATCACGGATTCCCGCGACGACCGGTGCGGCCGCGCGCAAAGCGGAGACGCGGCCCTCGACGGTCTCGAGGTCGAACCGGGCGAGCACGCGCCGGATCATGAACTCGAACATGGGCTTACGGTCGGCGATGAGCTTGCGCACCGCCTCGTCACCGCGCTGGGTTCGCAGATCACTCGGGTCGAGGTTGTCGGGGGCGACCGCCACGAAAGTCTGGGCCGCGAAGCGCTGCTCTTCGGCGAACGCGCGGCTCGCGGCCTTCTGCCCGGCCTCGTCGGGGTCGAACGTGAAGACGACCTCGCCCGTGCCCGCGGTGTCGGAATTGTCGACGTCGCCGAGCACGCGGCGGATGATCTTGATGTGGTCGACGCCGAAGGACGTGCCGCACGTCGCGACCGCCGTCGTGACACCGGCGAGGTGGCACGCCATGACGTCGGTGTAACCCTCGACGACGACGACCTGCTTGCCGCGCGCGATGTCGCGCCGGGCCAGGTCGAGCCCGTAGAGCACCTGACTCTTGTGATACACGGCCGTTTCGGGGGTGTTGAGGTACTTCGGACCCTTGTCATCGTCGTCGCCGAGCAGTTTGCGTGCGCCGAACCCGATGGTCTGCCCGGTCACGTCGCGGATGGGCCAGATCAGCCGCCCTCGGAACCGGTCGTACGCGTTACCGCGGTCGCCGGTACTGAGCAGCCCGGAGGCGGTGAGCTCGTCGGGCGTGAAGCCCTGCTTCTTGAGGGCATCGCCGAGTGCGCTGAACGACTTCGGCGCGAAGCCGATGCCGAAGCGGTCGGCGGCGGCGGCGTCGAAGCCGCGGGCGCCGAGGAAGTCGCGGCCGATCTGCGCCGCCGGGGTGGCCAGCTGAGCCTGGAAGAACTTCTCGGCCGCCGCGTTCGCCGCGAGCAGCCGGGCCCGGTTGCCGTGGTCGCTCGCCTGTCCGCCGTCTTCGTAGTGCAGCTCGTAGCCCAGCCGGCCGGCGAGCCGCTCGACCGCTTCGGCGAAGGTGACGTGGTCCATCTTCTGCAGGAACGAGAACACGTCGCCGCCCTCGTTGCAGCCGAAACAGTGGTAGAGCCCCGCCTGCGGCCTCACGTGGAAGCTGGGACTGCGTTCCTCGTGGAAGGGGCACAGACCCTTGAGCGAACCCACGCCTGCGCTCTTGAGGGTCACGAAGTCGCCCACGATGTCGGCGATGTTGGTGCGAGATCTGACTTCGTCGATATCGCTTCGACGAATCAGCCCGGGCATGCAGTGATTCTAGGGACGGGGTGCGTCGTTCGCCCGGTCGGCCTCGCGATGCAGGATCCCGCCGATGTTGTCGACGTCGGCACTGATCGCCGCGACGAGAGCGTCGACCCCGTCGAATCTGATCATCGGGCGGATGCGCTCCACGAAGTCGAGCACGATCCCCTTGCCGTACGCGTCGAGCGTCACCCCGAGGAGGTGCGCCTCGGTGCGACGGTCCGGCACCCCGGCGAACGTCGGATTGTTGCCGATCGACACGGCCGCGGGATATCGGGTGCCCTCGATCCAGGCCCAGGCGGCGTAGACGCCGTCGGCCGGCAGGAAGCCGTCGATCGCGGGGTCGAGGTTCGCCGTCGGAAACCCGAGCTCGTGACCGATCGCCTCGCCGTGAACGACCGTCGACCGCACGCGCGGATATCTTCCGAGAAGCCGGGCCGCTTCACGCACCTCCCCCGCCGCGAGGTGCGCACGAATCTTCGTCGACGACACCCTCGCGCCATCGAGCGTGACGTCGTCGAGCAGGGCGATCTCGAAGCCGTACACGGTGCCGAGCTCGCGGAGCGTGTCGATCGTGCCGGCGCCCCGGTGCCCGAACCGGAAGTCGGCGCCGATCAGCACCAGTTTCGCCCGGAGCGTGTCGTGCAGGATCCGGTGCACGAACTCGTCGGGTTCGAGTTCGCTCAGCTCACGGGTGAAGGTCAGCATGAGGGTCGCGGCGACGTCCGACTCGGCGAGGAGCGTCGTGCGCTGGTCGTTCGACACGAGAGAGGGCGGGCACCGTTCGGGTCGCAGCAAGGCCAAGGGATGCCGGTCGAACGTCACCACGACCGGTTCGAGCCCGCGATCGGCAGCGAGCGCCGTCAGCTGCGCGAGAACCCCGCGATGCCCGAGGTGCACGCCGTCGAACTTGCCCACGGTGACCGCGCTCGGCCCGAAATCCGCGGGCACATCCTCGAGTCTCGTGAAGAGCCGCATCAGGATGCGCTCGCGGCGACGCGGCGACCGCGCCACAGGTAGAGCAACCCGATGACCGGTAGGACGAGCGGGACGCATACATAGCCCGCACCATAGGCGCTCCACACGGTCGCCTCCCGCCCGAACGGATCGACGCCGTCGAGGCCGAGAACGCCCGGGGCGACGACGCTCAGCGTACCGACGACGAGCACGCCTGCGAGTTCGAAGGCGATCGTCACCCACGCGATCGTCACCCATCGCCGGGCGAGCGCGAGAGTGGCGACGAGGTAGACGATCGCGGCGACCGCGGAGAGGGAGAACGCGATCGGCGCCTCGTCGAAACGATCGATGATCTGAAAGACGCTGCGCCCCGTCGCGGCGACCGCGAGCACGGCGTAGACGGCGACGAGAATGCGGCCGGGACCGGACGTGACGGCGAGGGTGGACATCCTTTTCAGGATATGCCAGCGCACCGGGTCCGCCGGACGCTCACGCCACCTGGACCGTCCAGATCTGGTTCATGCGGTAGGCCATCACGGCGATCGCGAGGGCCGCGACGCCGAGGACGACGGTGCTCCAGCGCGACCGGTCGGCGAGCGCCCAGGCGATCGCGGCGGGCGGCATGAGGCACGCCGACGCGAGATAGATCCAGAACTCGCCCAGGTTGCCGGTGGGGTGGTTGCCGACGAGCGGCGCGACGAGCGCGACGACGACTTGCGCGAGAAGCAGCACTTCGACGGCGGCGACCGCGAGGATCGTGAGATCGGCGGGCGACCGGCCCGCGAACCCGAGCACGAGACAAAGCATCCCGACGACGACCGACACCCCGACGAGAAGGATCGTGAAACCCTCGATCACGCGAGCACCTCGTCGGCGGGGAAGTTGACGAGCACCCGCGCGACACCGCCCTGCACGGTGACGAGTCCCGCGAGCCGGTCGCCGGGACCGAGTGCCGCAACGGTCGCGGCGTCGGCGATGGGCGCGGGAACCCGCTTGCCCTGGCTGAGTGCCCGAACGCCGTCGGCGTCGAACTCGGCGACGGGGAAGAGCCGTCGGGCGACGGCTGCGGGCGCGAGCAGCGCCGGCGGGAGGTCACCGTCGGGGTCGACGGCTTCGGCGATGCCGAACGGGCCGATGCGGGTGCGCCGCAAGGCCGTGAGGTGACCCCCGACTCCGAGGTTGGTCCCGAGGTCGCGGGCGAGTGCCCGCACGTACGTGCCCGACGAGACGGCGACCCGCACGTCGAGATCGATGAGGGCGTCCTCCGCGCGGGTGGCGAGAACGTCGAAAGCCGACACCGTGACGGTGCGCGCCGGCAGCACGACATCCTCTCCGGATCGCGCGCGCTCGTAGGAGCGCCGGCCATCGATCTTGATCGCGCTGAACGAACTCGGCACCTGGGCGATCTCGCCGGTGAGCGCCGCGATCGCGTCGGCGATCGCCGTCCCCGTCACCCTGCCGGCGTCGACCGACGCGCGGATCTCGCCCTCGGCGTCATCCGTCGTCGTCGCCTGACCGAGCCGGATCGTCGCCTGATACTCCTTGTCGAGCCCGACGAGATACGTCAGCAGACGGGTCGCACTCCCCACCCCGAGGATCATCAGTCCCGTCGCCATCGGGTCGAGGGTTCCCGCATGGCCGACCTTGCGGGTCGACATCGCCCGTCGGGTACGAGACACCAGGTCGTGGCTCGTGGGACCCTGCGGCTTGTCGAGAAGCAGGATGCCGCTGGTCGCGGAGGTTCGGGCCGCCGTCACCTCGTCATGCTAAACCGTAGGCTCGCCGTATGCGCGTGGCGGTGATCGGTGCCGGCGCGGTGGGCGGCTTGCTCGCCGCCCTGCTCGATCGCGCGGGACACGAAGTCGCGGTGACCGCTCGCGGCGAGCAGCTCGCGGCCGTGCAAGCGAACGGGATCGTTCTCGAGGGCGGTTACGGCGCGCACGTCGCGCACCCGACCGCCGGCGAAACGCTCAGCACCCGGCCCGAGCTCGCCATCCTCACGACGAAAGGGCAGGATGCCGAGCCCGCCCTCCGGGCGAACGCCGCCGTTGTCGCCGGCGTCCCGCTGCTCGTCGTGCAGAACGGGCTCGGCGGCATCCGGGTGGCCGCCGAGATCCTCCCCGGAAGCCCGCTCGTCGGCGGCCTCGCCCTGTTCGCCGTCTCCTACCTCTCCCCCGGCCGGGTCACCGTCACGGCGGCGCTTCCCATCGTGCTCGGCGGGGCACCGGGCACCGATGCGCGCATCGTCGAGCGATTCGCGAGCCTGCTGAGCGAGGTGCTGCCGGTCGAAACGGTCGACGACCTCGAGGGCGCGCAGTGGACGAAACTGCTCGTCAATCACGTCAACGCCCTTCCCGCGATCACCGGGCTCTCGGTGCAGGACACGGTGGCACATCCGGATTTGCTTCGGGTGTTGGCCGCGAGCCTGCGCGAGACGGTGCGGGTGGCCAATCGCATCGGCATCCGGTTCGCGAGCCTGCAGGGAATCCCGGGGTGGACACTCCCCTGGCTCGGTCGCGGCCCGCTCGCCCTCGCCGCCCGGCTGCCGCGCGTGCTCGCGAAGCGGATGGGCGACGTGCCCAACCCCGCGTCGACATTGCAAAGCATCCGGCGCGCGCAACTCACCGAAATCGACTTTCTCAACGGGGCGGTCGTCCGGGTCGCCCGGGAGCACGGACTCGCGGCCCCCATCAACGCCGCACTCGTCGATCTCGTGCACGAGGTCGAGCGCACGGGGGCGTTCCTCACGCCGGCCGAGGTGGCGCAGCGCATCCCGCGCTGAGCGTTACCTCGGGGCCGGGGCGATCGTGCAGTAGTCGGCGAACCGCCGCCGGGGCGCCTCGGCGTCGGTGTTGTCGACGATGGCACTTGCCGCTGTGTTCGGATGAGCGTCGCGCACGTAGAGGCGCTGCGCCTCGGAATGGCGTCGGTTCGACACCGCCTCCGGATCCGGGTCCGCGCCGTCGCGCTCGACCATGCGAGCGTGACGCACGACCGGGTCGGCGTCGAGCCAGATCGAAAAGTTCCACGCCCCCCGCAGCTCGAATCGGTTGAGGAACACCCCGTCGATGATGAGGATCGCGTCGGCCGGCCCGGTCACCCACGCCGATTCGACGGGAGCATCGCGCTCGAGGTCGAAGCCGGCGAGCTGAAAGCCCGTGCTGCCGCCCATCCGGAACGGCTCGATCAGCGCCCTCCTGAGCAACGAGACGTCGAAGGCGTCGCGATAGTAGCCCTCGGGCGAGAGCCGACCGGCGCGGTAGCGGTGCTCACGCGGGTGGTGGAAGTCGTCGGCCGAAGCCCGGAACACCTCGAAACCCGCGCGCCGGAACGCCAGCGCCAGATCGTCGGCGAACCGCGTCTTGCCGGCGCCGTCCGGCCCGTCGACCGCGAGGGTCGTGCGGCCCTTCGCGTAGTGATGCGCGAACTCGGCGACGAGCGACTCGAGCAGCGCGCGCCGCACGGGGGCGATCTTCGACCACGACACCACAGCTGCATCACCTCGGCGCCAGCCTAGCTAGCCTCGCTTTGTGACACCCGAACGCGTTCTCGGCGAGCTCGTCGCCGACTGGTACGCCGCCGGGCATCGCGAGCTGCCGTGGCGACAGCCCGGGTTCACCGCGTGGGGCACGCTCGTGAGCGAGTTCATGCTGCAGCAGACGCCCGTCGCGCGCGTCATCCCGGCCCTCGAGAGCTGGCTGACGCGGTGGCCGACCCCCGCCGAGCTCGCGAGCGTGCCGCCCGGGGATGCGGTGCGGGCGTGGGGGCGGCTCGGCTACCCCCGGCGAGCGCTCGCGCTCCACGCCGCCGCGACGGTGATCGCGCGCCGGCACGACAACGAGGTTCCCGCGGACGTCGACGCTTTGCTCGCCCTTCCCGGGGTCGGACCGTACACGGCGCGCGCCGTCGCGGCTTTCGCCTACGGGGTGCGAACGCCCGTCGTCGACACCAACGTGCGGCGGGTGCTGGCGCGCGCGGTGCGCGGTCACGGGGAGGCGGGTCCCGCTCGCAGCACGGCCGATCTGGCCGAGATGGATGCCGTGCTGCCCGTCGATCCCCCGCGGGCGCGACTGGTCAACGCCGGAACGATGGAACTGGGTCAGACGGTGTGCACCGCACGGTCACCGCGGTGCCAGGAGTGCCCACTTCGCGAGGCGTGCGCTTGGCGGGCCGCCGGATACCCGACATACGAGGGGCCGCGGGCTGGGACGCAGAAGCGATACGAAGGCTCGGATCGTCAGGTGCGCGGGCTCGTGCTGCGCGAACTGCGGTCGAGCGACACCCCGGTGCCCGCCGACACCATCGCGCGGCTGTGGCCCGATGCCGCGCAACTCGCCCGAGCCGTCGACGGGCTCCGCAAGGACGGGCTCGTCGTGCCCGACGGCGACGCGCTGCGGCTTCCCTAGGCTCGATATCGCGACCGGGCGGTGCGATTCACGCGCAGCTGAGCGAGACTGTGCGTCATGCCGGAACTGCCCGAGGTGCACGCCCTGGTGATCGACCTGACCGGTCGGTTGACGGGTCGCACGATCGCCCGGCTCGACGTGCTCGCCTTCGCGGCGCTCAAGACCTACGACCCGCCCGTGTCAGCCCTCGACGGTCTCACGATCACCGGCGTCGACCGGCACGGCAAATACCTCGACATCCGCGCGGGCGACCTCCACGTCGTCATCCATCTCGCCCGCGCCGGCTGGCTGCGCTGGCGCGACAAGGCACCCGGCGGCACGGCTCGTCGCGGCGCCGGCCCCCTCGCGGCACGACTCGTGCTCGACGACGGCGCCGGTTTCGATCTGACCGAAGCGGGCACCAAGAAGAGTCTCGCCATCCATGTCGTTCGTGACCCGCAGGATGTCGAGCGGGTCGCGACGCTCGGGCCCGACCCGCTCTCCGACGCGTTCACCGTCGACGTGCTCGCCGGCATCCTCGCGGCGGCGGGCCGGTCGCAGATCAAGGGCGTGCTGCGCGACCAACGGCTGATCGCAGGCATCGGCAATGCGTACTCCGACGAGATCCTGCATGTCGCGAAAATGTCGCCGTTCAAGCCCGCCGACATGGCCCCCGCCGATGTGCGGGTGCTCTACGACGCGATCCGGTCGACGCTTCGGGACGCCGTGGCCCGGTCGGAGGGGCTCGCGGCCTCCGAGCTCAAGAGCGAGAAGAAGTCGCACCTGCGCGTCCACGGTAGGAACGGCGAAGCGTGCCCGGTGTGCGGCGACACCGTGCGGCAGGTCATCTACGCCGACTCGACGTTTCAGTACTGCCCGACGTGTCAGACCGGGGGCAAGCCGCTCGCCGACCGGGTGCTCAGCCGGCTGCTGAAGTAGCCGACCGTCACTCGGATGCCGACGCGGCGAGCGCCCTCTCGATGCCGGCGATGAGCAGTTCGAAGACGAACTCGAACTCGGCGGCGTGATCGTGGGTGGCGGTCGCGAGCGTGACGGCCAGGTGCGGATACCGGGTCGAATCGTCGCTCACGACATCCAGCTGGTAGCCGTGTGCCGAGGCGTCCTCGTGCAGACGCAGCTCTTGGAGAGTGAAGGCGAAGACGTGTACCTCGACGGCGTGCATGGCATCGTGAGCGAGCTGGGGTGAGCATCCACCCGCCAGCAGAAGACCCAGCACGGTGTCGACGAAGCGCAACCGGGCGGGACCGACGGCCGGACGGCTCGTCGCGAGGGCTGCCACCCATGGGTGGGCGAGCAGCACCCGGTGGGCACCACGCACGAGATCGCTGAGCGACTCCCGCCAGTCGAGTGTCTCGTCGATCACCGGAAAGCGGGCGACGATCGTCTCCACCATTCCGTCGAGAAGGTCGTCCTTGTCGCGCACGTGACGATAGAGCGACATCGCCTCGAAACCGACCGCGTCGCCGACCCGCCGCATGCTGACGCCGTCGAGACCGTGCTCGTCGGCGAGTGCCACGGCGGCGGCGAGGATTCGCTCGCGAGTCAGTAGCTCACGGGTGGCGGGTCGTCGGGGACTCATTCCGTCAGCGTACATCCTACACTTACGTCGTAAGGTGGCGGCGTGGTCGGGGCGATGCGGCAGACTCGACTCTCGAGCATCGGAGGACACGTGGGCACCTGGGGTGCGGGCGTTTTCGAGAACGACGAGACGATCGACTTTCTGACGGATGTCGAAGACGGCGGCCTCGACGCCTTACGCGAGGCACTCGACCGGGTGATCGACGCGCCCGGCCGAGCGGAAGCGTGGGCGGAGAGCCTCGCGGTCGCCGCCGCGGCGATCATCGCGGCCGCCTACGACGGACGCGCCGACCTGCTGCCCGAGGAGGCGAGCGCTCTGTTCGCCGATCTCGCGCCCGGGATCCTCGAGCACTCGGCGCTGCGCGACCGCGCCCGGCACGCCGTGCACCTCGTGCTCACGGGCGACTCCGAACTGCTCGAACTGTGGCGCAGCTCCGGCGAATCCGACGCGGCGATCACGGCGATCGCCGACGTGCAATCCCGGCTCAGCGACTAGCGGAGCGGCTGAGCCGGCTCATCGCCGTCAGCCTCGTCGTCGTCGGCCTCGTCGTCGTCAGCCTCGTCG
>CBFGZU010000027.1:0-21881 GCA_965653335.1 uncultured Pseudolysinimonas sp. | reverse complement strand
GGCACGGGGCCTTCCGTCGGCACGGGGGCTGGCTCGACGACCGTGACAGTCGCAACGGGGCACGCCGCGACCGGAAGGGTGGCGACATCCGCCTGCCCGGAATCGACCACGACCACTGCACGCTCGAACCACAGGGTGCGGGCGAAGTCGTTGGGATCACGCACGCCGAGGTAGCCCGAATCATCCGAGCGGGCGACGGCGAGCACCCGGTCGCCGGCGAACAGTTCGCCGATGACGGGCCCGCCGGGGCAGGAGGCCGCAGGCGCGGAGTCGTCGAGCACCGCGGTGTAGCCCGCAAGGATCTCGCGCGGTTCGCTCGCGACGACGCCGGAGGCGCCGAGCGCGGTGCCGCCGATGCCCGCGAGCACGATGAGCCCGAGCCACGGCAGCCACGAGAACGCCCCGCCGCCCCAGCCAGGAGCGGTGCCGCCGGCGACGGAAGTACCGGAGTCACCGGCGGCGATCCGAGAACGGATGGCGTCGGCGACCCCGGCGGAGTCACCCTGCTCCGCCGCTTTCGCGAGCGCGTCGCGCAGACGGCTGTCGAGTCCATCGAACTCAGCCATGGTGATCCTCCTTCCTCAGTCGCGCCGCGAGCGCCTTGCGGGCACGGTGCAGCTGGGTCTTGATCGTGCCGGTGCTCACCCCGAGGCCTTCGGCAACTTGTTCCACCGATTGGTCGAGCAGGTAGTGCAGCACGCACACTTCCTTCTGCTGCCGCGGCAGCGCTTGGAGCGCCTTGAGCACGTCGACGTCGAGCCCGGCGAGGGCGGAGTCGTAGCTCTCGTCGTCGGTGCCGACCTTCGCGTAGGCGCGCGACTCGGCTCCTCGCGAACGCTGCAGGTCGCGCGCGCGATTGCTCGCGACGACGGTGATCCACGCCGCGACGTTGGTGATCTCGCGGGTCGGGGGTTTCGCGAGGAAGCCGACGATCGCATCCTGAACGGCGTCCGCGGCGTCCTGCCGGTTGCCGGTGATCAGTCCGACTGCGGCGACCACCTTCGGGTACTCGTGCGCGACGAAAGCATCCAGGTCGACCTGGGTCCTTTCGGTCACGGCGATGCTCACACTTCCTCGACGCGGGACGCGACACGTTCGGTTGACGGTCGCCGCAAGAAGACGTGCGCTCAGCATCCCGTACCGGCCGCGCGCGCGCCATACTCGGATGCGTGGATGCCTCGGCCGGCTACTCGGGAACCCCGCAGACGACGAAGCTCGGTCTCACGTCGAGCACGACCTGGGATGTCGTCGACGCCCCGGACGGCTGGGCATTCCAGACCGCCCCCGACGCGGCCCTGCGTCACGACGGAGACGCGGATGTCGTGCTCGCGTTCGTGCGATCGGCAGCCGACGTACGACGCACCGTCGAACAACAGGAGCGGCGCATCTTCCCCGCTGGGGCCCTGTGGATCGCGTGGCCGCGCAAAGCCGCCGGCCATGTCAGCGACGTCGACGAGAACCTCGTACGCGACACCGCCCTGCTGCGTGGGCTCGTCGACGTGAAGGTCGCCGCGCTCGACGCCGACTGGTCGGCGCTCAAGATCGTCTGGCGGAAAGAAAACAGGAGCTAGGGCAGACCGAGAGAGTCGGCGCTCCACGCGAGCTCTTGGGCCGCCTTCGCCTCGGCGACAGCATCCGCGGGCAGCATCGTGCGGTAGGCGCTTCCCCGGTCGGGGATCACCCGCACCATCTCGTCGATCATCGGTTGGGGGTCGTGCTGCAGCGCGAGCAGAGGATCGGCTGGCGGCATCCGCGCCTGCTCCCCGCGCGCCGTCGCCCACTGCCGCGAGCTCTCGGCTCCGGAGTCGTTGAAGCCGGTGCGATAGAAACCGGGGTTCAGTGTCGCGACGCTGACGCCGCGGCCCGCGAGCTCGATGCGCATCGCCGCGGCGATCGCCTCGATCGCGTGCTTCGTCGCGGCGTAGGTGCCCAGGAACGGCGGCGTCAGCAGTCCGGCGAGCGAAGACATCCACACCACCCGGCCCCGCCGCCGTTTCAGCATCTGCGGCAGCACCATCCGGGCGAGCTCGAGATGCCGGAACACGTTCACCTCGAACGACGCCCGCACCCGTTCCATCGGCACATCGATGATCGACCCCGACTCCTGGATGCCGGCGTTGAGAACGAGCACGTCGATCCGGCGGTCGGCGGCGTGCTCGAGATCGAGAGGCTCGAGCAGATCGAGCTTGATCACCTCGAGGTCGGCTCCCTCGCGCCGCGCGCGCTCACGGAAGTCGCGCACTTGCGACCAGGTCTCCCCACACGCCGTGACGCGATGACCGGCGGCGAGACCGAGCGCCGCGCCGCCGCCGAGTCCTCCGGTAGCTCCGGTGATCAGGATGCGTCGCCTCATGCTTCGACGCTAGGTGCGCGTGCGGCCCGGCTCGACCCCTTGCACTCGGGCCCGAAACCCGCAAGCCCTCGAAGCCGGTTGGCCGCCGATCTAGCGTCGAACCACGACCCCGAACGAAGGAGACACGTCGATGCCCACCATGACCCTCAAGTCGCCCGCCGAGCTGCTGCACTACCAGTTGCGTACCGCCCTGACGATGGAAGACCACTCCCTCGCGGCGCTCGGCGAACTGGCCAAGGCAGCCAAGTCGAACGAGATCGCGAAGATGTTCAAGCACCACGCGACCGAAACCCGCGAGCAGATCGCGAACCTGCACGAGGTGTTCCGCATCCTCGATCTGCGCGACACGACCGCGCCCTCGCCGAGCACGACCGGCATCACCCGCCAGGCCGAATCGCTCATCGCCAAGTCGGCGCCCCCGCTCCGCGATCAGGTGGTGCTGTCATGCGCCCTCGGCAACGAGCACTATGAGATCTCGGCCTACGAGGGTCTCATCATTCCGCTCGAGACGATGGGGGTACCCGACGCGGTGAAGCTGCTGCACGCCAACCTCGACCAGGAGGTGCACACGAGCGAAGAGCTGCGCACGATGCTCGAGAAGGTCGTCGGCTAGCCAGCGACGCCCCCACGAGGGATCATCCGACGGCGGGGGCTCGTCAACCGGTTGCGCTGGCGTCGGCGCGTGACTAGCGTCCGGCAGGTGGCACACGTGGCGAGTAACAGCGAGCGCGCCGAACACCGCTGGCCGGCGGTCGCGGCCGTGCTCGTCGCGCTCACCCTCTATGCCCTCCTCCCGAGCAGTTTCTTGCTGCCGCTGCGCATCGGCGTCATCGCGATCTGCATCCTGTTGCTGATTCCGGTCATCGCGATCAACCCCGTGCGCTTCACCACTCAGACGGTGGTGTCGCGGCGCGCCTCGATCGCCGGCACGGCGGTGCTGGCCGTCGCGAACCACGTCGCGCTCGTGCAGCTCGTCATCCAGTTGGTGCAGGCGAAGTCGGATGCCGACGGCACCCTGTTACTCGCCGCGACCCAGGTGTGGGTCACTCACGTCATCGTCTACGCGCTCATCTACTGGGAGATGGATCGCGGTGGTCCCGTCATCCGGACGACCGCGCAACGAAAGGATCTGCCGCTCGCCGACCTGCGTTTCCCGCAGGACGAAGACCACGACGCGATCGACGAAGTGGCGGCGGGATCGTCGGCCAAGGTCAACTGGACGGCGTCGTTCGTCGACTACGCCTACTTCTCGCTGTCGAACACGATGGCGTTCAGCCCGCCCGACGCGATGGCGCTGCGACCCCGCACGAAGGTGCTCGTCGGGTTGCAGGCGTTCGGCGGGTTCGTCATTCTCGTGCTCGTGATCGCGCGTGCGGTCTCGCTGCTCGGCTGATGCCCGTCACAACGCGAGGAGCAAGCGGAGCGCCTGTTCGATGGTCTGTTCGACCACCGCGTCGGGTTCGCCGTCGAATGCGTACTCGGCGTCCCGGGACTGCGATCGTGTGGCGACGCAGACGAACACGGTTCCCGCCGGATGTCCCTCTTCGGCGCCCGGCCCGCCGACGCCGGTCACGGCGATCGCGCAGTCGGCTCCCGTGAGCTCGATCACGCCGCGTACCATCGCGCGCGCCGCATCCGCGGTCACCACCGGCCCTTCGGGAACGCCGAGGACGCGGTACTTTGTCGCGTTCCGGTATGCCACGACCCCGCCCGCGAACCAGTCGGCGGCGTCCCCGGCTTTCGCGAGGGCTGCGCTCAGCGCCCCGCCCGTGAGCGACTCGGCGACCGCGACGGTCGAGCCGCGGGCCAGCGCCCACTCCCGCACCTCGTCGGCGAGTCGGTCGATGAGCGTGACGGGCATGCGGATCGCTACCCTGCCGCGGGATCCCTCTCGGGTGGCTCAGCAGTGAGGATGAGGCCACCCGGAGAGTTCGCCGACTTGGTGAGCATATGCACCCATTGCGCGTTGAGCCGCGGCTGCCGACCGCCGAAGTACTCGAAGGTGAGCGGGATCGTCGGGGAGAGCCAGATCGAGGTGCGGCCGAACCCGCTGCGCGACGGTTCGGTCCAGGTGAACGAGAAGTGCTCGCCGCGCCGGAGCTTCGACCAGATCACGACCTGCAGGTGAGCCAGGACGCGATCATCGAAGGACACCGCCAGCTTGGAGTCGTACGTCAGAGTCCCCATCCCCTGACGATAACCCGCGACGATCCCAGAATGTCACCCGAACGGGGTACGAAGGGCGTGCGGGCGAGCTCAGATCCCGTAGTGGTCGTCATGCGACGACCCGGCGTGCTCCTCCGAATCCGATGTCGTGTCGGCGTCGCCGCCCACGTCGAGCTGCGACCACGCCACCGGCAGACCGGGAGAGAAGAGGATGTCGACGGACGACCCCGTGGTCAGGCTCGTGATCGTGACGTAGTCACCGCCCGCGCGGATCGCGGCGAGGATCTGCGCCTTGACCTCGTCGGCCGGTTCAGAGAGGAAATATTCGTGCCCGTCGACGGTGAGCCGGTTCACGATGGCCATCCGCACAGGGTACACAGCGCAGCGAGTTCGCCGAATAGGATCGACGGGATGGGATCGTTGCACTACGGTTCGCCCCCGGCGACATTCGAACTCGACGACCGAGCTCTCGCTCACGTCGAGCTCGTCGTCGTCGCGAAGTTGCGTCGCAACGAGAGCTTCGCCCTCACGATCGACACCGCCGCCGGCGGGCGATCGGCCATCTGGATCAACCCGTCGTCGACGCTTCGTTTCGAATTCGCCTCGACGGCGCATGAGATCAATCGCGAATGGCTCGACGAGCTGATGGATTCGGCCAACACGACCGCGGGCTTGCACCTGATCCCGGAGCCGGAAGCCCGCGTCGAGCCGCAGACGATTCCCGCGGCCTGACCCGCGCACGGCGGCCCAAGACCTCCGGCCCCCGACCGTTACCGATCCGATATCGAATCGCGACGAGTTCTCGCGAGTTGCCCTTGTCTGGCTTGGCGACGCCCCGCTAGCGTGGGCGATGCGCGATTCCGCGCGACGCCAATAGGAAAGGAGGCCGGCTGACATGAACGCGATGCTCACGGGAATCATCCCCATTCGCAGCGCCGGCTTCGACGGCGTCCTCACCTGCCGACTCGGCTGAGCGACCCTCTCGCGCCGCCGGTCCCGGTGGCGGCGCCGACGCAGCTCTGATCCGTGGCCTCGTGGCCGCCGATGGATCGACCACCACTCCGATCACGCACGTGAGGAAACCACCTTGTCTTCGACCCTGTCCACCCATCCGCCGCAATCGACCGGCTCGACGCCTCCGCGGGTCGAGGCGATGCCCCCGCGACCCGCGTCACGTCGGCCCAGCGCCCTCGACCGCTTGGCTCTGCGTATCGGTCTGTTGCTCATCACGTACGGTCGCCGCGAGCGCAGGCGGCCACGAGAAGACGTCGTGCGGCTCGTCGAGAACCTTCGTCACCGCGAGAAACGCGAACTCCAATGGGAGCGCGACCGGCGCCTCATCCCCCCGCGGTGACGCGGTCGACGCGATGTTGCTCCGTTCTGCTCATCGGCGGCCTGTACACCTTCTCGGTCGGGATGCTCGCGACCGCATCGCCGGACGAGGATCACGACCGGGTGTCGTCGTAATCCCGACTCTCGATTGACCGATCGGCGGTCCACTCTCTTGAGTGGGCTGCCGATCGCTTCGAGACAGCGCGACGCAAGCGGGCGGGTCAGGGAATGGCAGAGCGGACGTTGCGCCACGCGAACGCGTACTGAGGCGGCACCAGTTCGGCGGCGCAATCGGCTCGCAGCTGATGAGCCCACGCGATCGGGAGATGCGGATCGGCGAGCAGCGGGCGGGCGAGCGATATCACGTCGGCCTGCCCGGTGACGAGGATGCTCTCCGCCTGTTCGGCGCTGCGAATCAACCCGACGGCACCGACGGGCAGACCCGCCTCGCGCAAGCGGGCGGCGAAGTGAACCTGGTAGGAGGGCCCCACCTGAATCGGAGCGGCGGGAACGTTCCCACCCGACGAGGCATCGATGAGGTCGGCCCCGTCGTCGGCGAGCCACCTCGCAAGCCGGATGGAATCCTCGGTCACGAATCCGTCATTCACCCATTCATCGACCGAGATGCGCACGATGATCGGCAGTGCCGGGTGTTCGGCGCGCAGGGCGCGTACCACGTCGCGAACGAGGCGGGCGCGGTTGTCGAGGCTGCCGCCATAGGCGTCGCTGCGGTGGTTACTGAGCGGCGAAAGGAACTCGTGCAGGAGGTAGCCGTGTGCGGCGTGCACTTCGATCACGTCGAAGCCGGCCCGAACGGCGCGGCGGCTGGAGCGGACGAAAGCGTCGACGACGTCGACGATCTCGGCAGCGGAGAGTTCTCGCGGCACCGCGAGATCATCGAACGGGACCGCTGATGGCGCCACCGTCTGCCATCCGCCATCCGCGATCGGAATCGAGGCTTCGGGCTGACCCGGCAGTTCGCGGTAGATCGACCCTTTCCGGCCCGCGTGGGCGAGCTGGATGCCGACCCGAGCGCCGTGCGCCGTGACCTGAGGCACGAGGCGGGCGAACGCCTCCTCCTGCCGATCGGAGTACAGACCCAGGCAACCCGGCGAGATACGACCTTCCGGAAGCACCGCGGTCGCCTCGACCATCACCAGCCCGGCGCCGCCCCTCGCCATCCCCCCCAGATGCTGGACATGCCAGTCGCCCGGGACCCCTTCATCCGGTCCGCTTTCGGCGAGCGCCGAGTACTGGCACATCGGGGCAGCCCACAGCCGATTGCGGACCGATAGCCCGCGCAACTCGAAGGGCCGGAAAAGGAGGGGATTCGGCATGTGCTCAGAAGGTCAGGTCGGATGTCGGGCGGGGCCCGTGGCACGACCTCACGCGAGGGCGCTCCGGGTCGCACGCGGGCGTACAGTCGTAGGGCTGGACTCGAGCCCGACTGGCATCGGCATTGCGGTTCCCCTTTAGCTGTCACGGCAAAGTGCTGCGCCGCAATCGGACGCCTAGCACTTCACTAACGAATACATATTTATCGATTACTGGTCAGCCTGCGGCCGACTAATCCACTGCCATTCCTCACCGCACGCCTTGCGGAAGCTCGACTCGACTTCTTGCCGAAGGCCGACACTTCCCGTCATCGCCTGGCGCAATAGTGTGCCGTCGTAAACAGTCGCCACTGCCACCGAGGTGTCGCGCGAGAGGCGCTGTTCCATCAGCCGAGTGAGACTGCTCGCCCACGTCGAGGCCTTCCCATGCAGATGGGGACGATGAACGGCGGCCAGCACAAGCACGAAGTTGACGTACACCGCCTCGGCCTCGTGCTCGGTCATCCGGAAGACCAGCCGCGTGAGCTCCGCCGGCAGATCGGCGCCGGGGCGGAGGGTGTCGCTCCAGGCGACCAGGGCCGCGATGTCGCGCTCCATCGCCAGATCGAAGGCGGCTTCGAGGATCTCTTCAAGCGTGTCGAAGTGGTAGGTCGTGAGCCCCGGGGAGACGCCCGCTTCGGCGGCGACCGCGCGGTGGGTGAGCCCGTCGACTCCACGCCGACGGATCACCTCGAGAGCCGCCGCCGCGATGCGCTCACGACGACTCGCGCTCGGCACCGAAGGCGTCGACGTCGTGTCTGTCGTCATGACGAGATTCATACCCTATGGCGGCTTCCTCGAGGAACTCGCTACCGTCCGGACTCGATATACACGTGCTCGAAGCCGCGCGCAACGTGCGACACCGCTCGCACCGGCGGTGCCGACGGGCGGTAATCCGGCATCTGGCGGAGGAACTCTTCGACCACCAGCTTCGCTTCGAGACGGGCGATGGGCCGCCCGATGCACATGTGAATGCCGTCAGCGAAGGAGAGGTGACCGCCGGTCATCACCGGCACGTCCGACAGGAGGCCGTTGGGTTCGCGGGTGATGTCGAAACGGTCCGGCTCCGGCCACTTCCGCTCGTCACGATTCGCCGAGCCGAGAAGGTTCACGACGGTCGCGCCCTTCGGAATGGTCTGTCCGTAGATCTCGACCTCGCGGTTCGTGATCCGTGACACGGATTGCACGACCGCTTCGAAGCGCAGACACTCCTCGATCGCCTTGTCGGCGAGCTTCGGGTCGGCGAGGAGCTTGGCGCGTTCGTCGGGGTAGTTTCCGAGAAGCCACACCGCGTTGCTGATGAGATCTTGCGTCGTGCCGCTCGACGCCACAATGAGGTGGCTCACAATGCCCAGGATCTGCTGGTCGTCCAGGGGTGCACCGTCCAGCTCCGACCGGATCAGCATGCTCAAGATGTCGCGGCGACCCGTGAGCGGCTCCGTTCGACGCTTCTCGATCAGGTCCAGACACCACTGCGTGATCTTCTCGCCCGACTCGAACGCTGCCGCCGGCGGCACCGGGTCGTTCGGAATCCGTTCGAAGACGGGCTTCATGAACGAGCCCAGCTTGGCCCGATCTGCGTCGGGGGCATCGAACATGATCGTCAGAACGAGGGTCGGCAACTCCCACGCGACCTCGGCGACGACGTCGCCCCCTCCGCGAGCCCGCAACGCGCTGACGAGAACCTCGGTTTCTTTGCGCAGAAGCTCGACCAGATTCTCCCGAATCTGCTTCGGTCCGAACCATTGGTGAACGAGGCGGCGGTATTTGTCGTGCTGCGCGCCATCCTTCTCGTCCATATTCCCGGGAGAGAGCAACGTGTCCGTCTTATCGATGTCGACACCCTCTCGATTGGAGTATGTCTCCCAATCGAAGATGACGGTTCGAATGTCTTCATAACGCGAGAGGACCCACAGATCGTGTTCCGCGACATGGTAAAGCGGAGCGTGGTCGCGCAAGTCTCGGAATACCTCGTAGGGATCTTTCTGGATTTCATAGTCGAAGGGGTCGTAAAAGATCTCTTGGCCGATGACTGGCAATGTCCTGCTCCTTCATCCACGGCTTTGTTCGATGATTCGGCTGCGGGATGACCCCACGTCGGGTGGGACAGGCGGGCGAGTCCACATCCTGTACCTTTGTACAGGATGCACGATAGCGCGGGGCCGCGAGAGGTGCAAGCGGCGCCGAGGTTCCGGGGCCGCGGCGTTTCCTGGTCAGTGAGTCGCCTGATACTCCTGCTGGTGCCCGGCGACTTCCGACATGTTCGCAACCGCCCAGGACTCGAGAGCGCGAAGCGGCTCAAGCAGCGACCGGCCGAGGGCTGTGAGCTCGTACTCGACTCGCGGGGGAATCTCGGGGTAGATCGTGCGCGTCACGAAACCGTCGCGTTCGAGCGACCGCAACGTCTGCGTGAGCATCTTCTGCGAGATTCCGCCGACCCGCGCCCCCAGAGCCGAGAAGCGTTGCGGGCCCGGGTCGAGCGCGACGACGATGAGCACCGTCCAGCGGTCGCCGATGCGGTCGAGAAGCCGACGCGACGGGCAGTTCCGCTCGTACGGGTCCCAGGGCTTGAGGCTCACTTCGACGTACCTCCGTTACCTCGAAGTGCGTACTTCCGCACTCCGTTCATGTGACATACGGTAACTCAGTTACCGAAAGAGAGTAAAGGAGCACGACATGGCACGAATCACGATTCTGGGCGGCACCGGCTACGCGGGCGCGGCGATCGTCGCGGAAGCGGCGAAGCGCGGACACGACGTCACCTCGGTCAGCCGATCCGAGCCACCCGCCCGGGTCGACGGTGTCGACTACCTCGTCGGATCCGCCCTCGACAGCCCGACGCTCGACGCCGCGCTGCCCGGTCGGGATGTCGTCATCTCGGCGCTCTCGCCACGCGGCGACATGGCCGGCAAGATCGAGGCGGTCGTCGACGAGCTCACGGCCCGCCTCGCCGGAACGACGACCCGGTTCGGATACGTCGGCGGCGCATCGTCGCTGCGCACCGAAGAAGGCGGCCCGACCGTGTTCGACGTCACCAAAGAGCACATCCCCGCCGACGTTCTGCCCGAAGTCGAGACGGGTCTCGCGGTGCTCGCAACCCTGCAGGCATCGCCCGACGACCTCGACTGGTTCTACGTGAGCCCGCCCGAGGACTTCGGATCCTGGCTGGGGACGCCCTCGCGCGGCCGCTACCGACTCGGTGGCGACGTACTGCTCAAGGATGCCGACGGCGTGTCCACGATCGCGGCCGCCGACCTCGCTCTCGCGATCGTCGACGAGATCGAGAAGCCTGCGCACCACCGCCGCCGGTTCACCGCCGCGTATTGACACCTCGCTGGCTCAGCGCCCCCGGTAGGCTCGCCGGGGGCGCTGAGCCGGAGCGTCCGAAAGGAAGCCGAGTGCCCAAGCCGATCGTCCTCATCGCCGAAGAGCTCTCCCCCGCGACGGTGGATGCCCTCGGAACCGACTTCGACATCCGCAACGTCGACGGAACCGATCGGCCCGCCCTCCTCGCCGCCCTCCCAACCGCTCACGCGGTTCTCATCCGCTCCGCCACTCAGATCGACGCCGAGGCGATCGCCGCCGCCCCGCTCCTGAAAGTCGTCGCGCGCGCGGGCGTCGGCCTCGACAACGTCGACATCGCGGCCGCCACGACGGCCGGCGTCATGGTCGTCAACGCCCCGACCTCGAACATCATCAGCGCCGCCGAGCTGACGATCGGGCACATCCTCTCGCTCGCCCGCCAGATCCCCGCCGCGCACGCGAGCCTCGCCGCCGGAGAATGGAAACGCTCCAAGTACACGGGCGTCGAACTGTACGAGAAGCGCGTCGGCATCATCGGTCTCGGCCGCATCGGCGCCCTCATCGCGGCGCGACTGCAGGCGTTCGGCGTCGATGTCGTCGCCTACGATCCCTACATCACCGACGCCCGCGCGCAGCAGCTCGGAGCGACGCTCCTGTCACTCGACGACCTGCTCGCCACAAGCGACTTCGTCACGATCCACATGCCCAAGACGCCGGAGACGACCGGGATGCTCGGCGCGTCCGAACTGAAGCGCATGAAGAAGTCGGCGTTCGTGATCAACGTCGCGCGCGGCGGACTCATCGACGAAGCGGCGCTTGCGGCGGCGCTTCGCGACGGCGAGATCGCCGGGGCCGGCATCGACGTCTTCACCTCCGAGCCGCCGACCGACGACGTGCTCACAAGCGCGCCGAACATCGTCGTCACGCCGCATCTCGGTGCCTCCACCGACGAAGCCCAGGAACGTGCGGGCGTCTCCGTCGCCAGATCGGTGCGGCTCGCCCTCGACGGCGAACTGGTTCCCGACGCCGTCAACGTCGCGGGCGGCGTCATCGATCCGACCGTGCGCCCCGGCATCCCGCTCATGGAACACCTCGGTCAGTTGTTCGCGGGCCTCGCCGACGCTCCCCTGCAGTCCATCGACGTCGAGGTGCGCGGTGAGATCGCCGAACTCGACGTCGGCGTGTTGCGACTCGCGGCGCTCAAGGGCGTCTTCTCGCAAGCGGTCACCGAGACCGTCTCATACGTCAACGCGCCCCTGCTCGCCGAACAGCGCGGCATCTCCGTGCGCCTCGTGACCGACCCCGTCGCGGCGGACTACCGCAACGTGCTCAGCATCCGCGGAACCGCGACCGACGGCACCCGCATCTCCGTCTCGGGCACCCTCGCCGGCACCAAGCAAGCCGAGAAGATCACCGAGATCAACGGCTACGACCTCGAAGTGCCGATGGCGCGCCACCTCGTCGTCATGGAGTACACCGACCGGCCCGGCATCGTGGCGATCTACAGCAAAGCCCTCGGGGATGCCGCCATCAACATCGCCGGGATGCAGATGGCGCGCCGTGATCGCGGTGCCGACCAGCTCGCCGTGCTCACTCTCGACTCGGCCGTGCCCGACGATCTGCTCGCCGGCATCCAGCGGGACGTCGCCGCCTCGGTACTGCGCCAGGTGGAGATCGTCGACCTCTAGCGCTTTTCGGTACGCCCACGATATGCGCCCCCTCGTAGCATCGAAGGATGCGCGTGCTGGTGGTCGAGGATGAGCCGTACCTCGCCGAGGCCATCCGCGATGGGCTACGCCTCGAGGCGATCGCCGCCGACATCGCCTGGGACGGCGACACGGCCCTGGAACTTCTGAGCATCAACTCCTACGACATCGCGGTGCTCGATCGCGACATCCCGGGTCCGTCCGGTGACGAGATCGCCGCGACGATCGTCGCGTCGGGAAGCGGAATGCCGGTGCTCATGCTCACCGCGGCCGACCGGCTCGACGACAAAGCATCGGGGTTCGAGCTCGGAGCCGACGACTACCTCACCAAGCCGTTCGAGTTGCGAGAGCTTGTGCTCCGGCTCCGAGCCCTCAATCGGCGGCGCCGCCACAATCGACCGCCCGTGCTCGAGATCGCCGGCCTGCGGCTGGATCCGTTCCGCCGGGAGGTCTACCGCGAAGGTCGCTACGTCGCGCTGACCAGGAAGCAGTTCGCCGTCCTCGAAGTGCTCGCCGCTGCGGGCGGCGGAGTCGTCAGCGCCGAAGAGTTGCTGGAACGGGCGTGGGACGAGAACGCCGATCCGTTCACCAACGCCGTGCGCATCACCATCTCCGCACTGCGCAAGCGGCTCGGCGAGCCCTGGCTGATCGCGACCGTTCCCGGGGCGGGTTATCGCATCGACGACGGCGGCCATTCGTGACCACGAAAGTCTGCCGGGCGCCCGGGCTGAGTGTGCGCGCGAAGCTAACCCTTAGCTACGCCGCGTTCCTCATGGTCGCGGGGGCCCTCCTGCTCGCGGTGGTGTGGGTCTTTCTGCTGCGCTACGTGCCGGCCAACGCCGACGGCATCCCGGGACCTGCCTTTCCCGACCGCTACGACCTCATTCGCGCCTTCGTGCCGCCGGCCACGCTCGCCCTGATCTTCCTGCTCGCGTTCGGCCTGCTCGGCGGATGGATCCTCGCCGGCTTAATGCTCTCGCCGCTGTCCCGGATCTCCCGTGCCACGCGCAGGACCGCGAGCGGGTCGCTGTCTCACCGCATCGAGCTCGAGGGTCGCAACGACGAGTTCCGCGAACTCGCCGACAGTTTCGACGAGATGCTCGCCCGCATCGAAGCGCATGTCGCCGAACAGCAGAGGTTCGCCGCGAACGCCTCCCATGAGCTTCGAACTCCGCTTGCGATCACGCAAACGCTCCTCGAGGTCGCGCGCACCGATCCGCGCCGCTCGGATGACGAACTGCTCGAGCGGCTTCACGCCGTCAACCGCCGCGCGATCGACCTCACCGAGGCACTCCTGCTGCTCAGTCAGGCCGACCAGCGATCCTTCGTCCGGCAACCCGTCGACCTGTCCCTCGTCGTGGAGGAGGCCCTCGAAACGCTCATCCACCTCGCGGAGGAACGCGGGGTCACGGTCGAGACCTCCGGGGAACCCGCGCACGCGGTCGGTTCGCGAGCGCTCCTGCGTCAACTCGTGACGAACCTTCTGCACAATGCGATCGTCCACAACCTCCCCGAACACGGAAGCGTGCGGATCGCCACGGTGGCCGGCGCCGAGGGCGTCACGCTCACCGTCGAGAGCACCGGCCCGAAGCTGGCACCGCAGCTGGTGGCGACCCTCACCGAACCCTTCCAGCGCGGAGCCGAGCGCATTCGCTCGCATCACGCCGGGGTCGGCCTCGGCCTGACCATCGTCGCGAGCATTACGCAGGCCCACGACGGCACCCTCACCCTCGCGCCCCGGACCGAGGGCGGGCTCCGCGTCGCGGTGCAGCTGCCAGCCGCTTGAGGGGCTAAACGATCGGGAGATCGAAGTACGTGTCGGGAAACGGCTCGTCGGTCAGCGTGTAGTGCCACCACTCGCCCTCGTAGGCGCCGAATCCGCTCGCCTCCATGACGGCGCGCACGTGCCGCCGGTTGGCGCTCTCGAGCGGCGTGATCTCGCGGGCGTCGTGACGGGAGACGACATCCATGAGGTCGTGATCGCCGCCCATCGCCGCGAGCTCGTGATCGTCGAGACGGTAGAGAGTCAGGTCGACGGTGCTGCCGCGGGTGTGCGCCGACCGCGCGCTCACGTAGCCGTGCTCGAACATCTCGGCCCGGCTGATTCTCGGGTAATGCCGCGCCTTCGTGCGACCGTCTTCCGGGAGCTGCGACCAGCGCACGAAGGCGTCGACGGCACGCTGGGGGCGGTACCCGTCCCAGAGCAGCAGACCGAAGCCGCGGGATGCCGCGACGTCGCGGGCATGGGCGAGAGCCGCGCACAGCGCCCGGGTACCCGCGATGCGGTTGACGAGGTAACCGTCGACGGGGGTGCCGGTGAAGTTATCCCACGTCGCGTACTTCGCGTCCCAGCGCACTCCCGGCACGACCTCGTCGACGAAGACCAGGTCGCCGTTCATGACGCCCGGGCGAGCGCGAGAGCAGCCAGCCTGTCGATCACCTCCCCGAGGGGAAGCCCCGCGGCGGCCATCATTCGCGGATAGCGACTGTAAGAGGTCAGGCCGGGGAGCGTGTTGACCTCGTTGAGCACCACGGTGCCGTCGGGCCGCAGGAACATGTCGACCCGGGCGAGCCCTCGGCAGCCGAGCGCCCGGTAGATCGCTTTCGCCGTCTCGCGCACGCGGTCACGCGCCTCCGGGCGGATGTCGGCGGGAACGATCGGCGTCGAGTTGTCGGATCCCTGCTCCGGCCGGTTCTCCTGGTGGATGCGGAAGAAGCCGTGCGAGAGCGCGATGCGGTCGACCTCGCCGGCGACCAGCTCGGCACCCTCCCCGAGGATGGCGCACCCCACCTCGCTGCCGGCCACGGCCTGCTCGATGAGCACCTTGGAGTCGAATCGCCGCGCGGTCTCCACGGCGGCGGCGAGCTCCGCGCCACGCTCGACCTTTGTCACGCCGAACGACGACCCCGAGCGTGCCGGTTTGACGAAGACGGGATAACGGAGCCCGCCGGGATCGACCTGTTCGCCCGCGGCGACCACCCGGAACTCGGGCGTGGCGATGCCCGCGTGCCCTGCCACGACGTAGGCGAGCGACTTGTCCATGGCGAGAACCGAACTGGGGATGTCGCATCCGACGTAAGGGATGCCGGAGAGCTCCAGCAGACCCTGCATCGCCCCGTCTTCGCCGTGCGTGCCGTGCAGCACGGGAAAGACCAGATCGAGCCGGATGACCTCGGTGGCGCCGGGAGCGAGAACGACGAGACCATGGATTCCCGGGTCGGGTGCGAGCACCGCCGGGGGGCTGGCTTCATCCAGGTCGTCATCGGGACCGGCGCATAACCGCCAATCACCGTCGCGCGTGATGCCGATCCAGATCGGCTCGAACTTCTCGAGATCAAGGCTCGCCGCGACTTCGCGCGCCGACTTGATCGAGATCGCGTGCTCGTCCGACCGCCCCCCGAAGACGATTCCGACGGTGACCTTAGTCATGACGCAGTCCCCTCTCGAACCGGAGGCAGTTGACCAGGCTGTTCACGACGGCATCGCGAAGGGCGCGCTGGGTGAAGTAGGCGGTGTGCGGCGTGACGATCACATTCGGCAGGTCGCGTAACCGCGCGAGGACCGTGCCGTCGACAGATCGGTGACGATGACCGGAGTAGAAGATCCGGTCCGCTTCGTCGACGACGTCGAGTGCCGCTCCCGCGAGCCGGCCGCTCTGCAACGCCGCGACAAGGGCATCGGTGTCGACGAGCGCCCCCCGGGCCGTGTTGACGAGGTAAGCCCCGGGCTTGAGTCGCTCGAAGGCCCGCCGATCCATGAGATGGCGGGTGGTCGCGTCGAGCGGCGTGTGCAGCGTGACGATGTCGCTGCGCGCCAACAGCTCGTCGAACGCGACGTACTCGGCCGACGTCTTCTGGTGCCGGTCGTGGGCGACAATGCGGCATCCGAAGCCGCGGAGCCGGTCGATCACGGCCGCCCCGATGCGTCCGGTGCCGACGACACCGACGGTCAGGTCGCGCAACTCGGCGCTACGAGTCTCGGCGAGCCGGTAGTCGTGCGCATCGGCGCGACGGAGCGTCGATGTCACCTGACGCACGGCCATGAGCATGAGCATGAGCGTGTAATCCGCGACGCTGTCGGGGGAGTACGCGACGCCTTCGACGCTGATCCCGACGCTCCGTGCGAACTCCACGTCGATGTGGTCCAGTCCGATGCTGCGAGAGGACACGTAGCCAACGCCCACCCGGCTCAGCTCGGCGAGGTGGCTCTTCGTGAGTGGCGACCGATGGCTCACGCTGACGCAGCGGGCCCCCGCCGCGAGCTCGGTCGTGGTGTCGGAGACGGCCGCCGCGGTGATGACGGGAGTGATGCCGAAGTAGGGGGCCTTCTCGCGGAACAGCGCGGCTTCGTCCCGATCGGTGCCGTAGATCGTGACATCCATGAGGGCCGATTCGCGTGTCGCCATGCCTCCCAGCCAACGCAATCGGATGTTGCCAGGAGGTTCGCTCATTTCGATACGTCGGCGATACCTGCGCGCCGACGATGTCGCGTCCCACCTGACACCGCGGGCCGAGTACGACATCCTTGAGGAGTGCTTCACTTCGCCGGATGGCTGTTCGGGCTCGCCGCGCAACAACCGCGGGAATTCGCCCGGCTGCTGCGCATCCGCCGCCGCATCTACCGTCGGGTCGCGCCGCTCCGCGTTGAGGTCGTGCGCAGCCCCGAACCGATTCCGTTCGACGAGATCCCGCACTCGGCGTTCCGCCCCATCCGGCCGGGCGACTCGTGGGGCGGCATGTTCGATTGCGCCTGGCTTCACATCACCGGAACGGTTCCGGAAGGCATCACGAACCCCCTCGTCATGCTCGGCCTCCGCGGCGAAGGGCTCGTCTACTCACCGACGGGCGAGATCCTCGATGGCGTCACCACGGTGTTCCAACAGGGCGACCTGCCCCACAGCGGGGGCAAATTCCGGCCGGTGCGCCGTGTCGACCTGAGTTCCGGCGAGGTCGACCTCTATGCGGACGTGGCGTACAACGGGTTCATCATCTACCCCGTCGGGCGCGGCCGTTTTCATGGCGCGCACCTCGCGACCCGCGATGACGACGCCTTCGGGCTCTACTACGACTACCTCACCCTGACGGTGCTCGCCGAGGCCACCGACGACACGGCTCTCGCCCGCGATCTGCGTCGTGCGCTCGACGCCGCCTGGTCCGACGTCGAGGCCGGCGACATCCGGGGGGCGCGCGCCGTGCTCGCGGTACCGCTCGCGCACCCGTCGACCGACGACTTCATCTACAGCGCCGTCGGACATGGCCATCTCGACATGGCCTGGCTCTGGCCGATGCGCGAGACGAAGCGCAAATCGGCCCGCACCTACTCGCGCGCCCTCGCCACGATCGACGACCACCCGGGCTACATCTTCGGCACCTCGCAGCCCCAGCAGATGCAGTGGATGAAGGAGCGGCATCCCGACCTCTATCGGCGCATCACGGCCGCTGTCGCCGGCAGACGCCTCGAAGTGCAGGGTTCATTCTGGGTCGAGACCGACACCAACCTCCCGGGTGGCGAGTCGCTCGTGCGGCAAGCGGTCATCGGCCGGCGCTTCCTGCAGGAGGAGTTCGGGCTCACCGATGACGACCTGCGGCTGTGCTGGCTGCCCGACACCTTCGGTTACACCGGGGCCCTGCCGCAAATTCTCAAGAAGTGCGGAATGGACTGGTTCCAGACGATCAAGCTCGCCTGGAACAAGCTCAACGACCACCCGTACCGCACCTTTCACTGGACCGGGATCGACGGCTCGACCGTTCTCGTCCACATGCCGCCCGAGGGCGACTACAACTCGCGCGGCGCCGCCGACGGGCTGCTCACTGGCCTCAAGCGCTACCCGGAACGCGACCTCGGCGCGGCGCTGCTCGTGTACGGATCGGGCGACGGCGGGGGCGGACCGGGCGAGATCCACCTTGAGGTGACGTCCCGCGAGAAGGATCTGCGCGGACTGCCGCAACTCGAATACTCGCGAGCCGACGACTTCTTCCGCACCCTCGAGACCCTCGACGTGACGCATCGGCACGAGGGCGAGTTGTACCTCGAACTGCACCAGGGCACCTACACGACCAACGGGAGCATCAAGAAGCACAACCGCATCGCGGAGCGGAAGCTGCACGAAGCGGAGGCCCTCGCCGCGATCATCGGCCGGCCCGCGCGCGACGATCTCGAGCAGCTCTGGCGCGACCTGCTGCTGGTGCATTTCCACGACATCCTGCCCGGCTCGTCGATCGCGCGCGTGAGCCGCGAGACGGTCGACGAGCTCACGCGCATCACCGGGGAACTGGATGCCTACGCCGCCCCGCTTCTCGCCGGCCTGCCCCGGTCGGGCGAGGAGCCGTCCGCGCTCAACCTCACCGGGGTTCCCCGCGACGAGCACGTGCGAGTCGGCGAATCCTGGTTCCGCGCCCGGCTCGATCCCTATGCCGCGGCGGCTCTCGAGATGGCGGCCGAGTATCCCGAGCTCGTCGCCGAGGGCGACCGGCTGGGCAACGGCATCCTGACGCTGCGGTTCGGTGCGACGGGCGAGATCGTGTCGTGCCTCGACGCCGCCGGCACCGAGCACGCGCGTGACGGGCTCAACCGTCTCGTGCTGCACCGCGACCCGTACCAGTGGCCGTGGGACGCGTGGGACATCGGGCAGGGCTACCTCAAGCGCCGGCCGCGCGTCTTGCGCCCCACGACCGTCACGACCGGGATCGATGGTCCCACAGCGGTGCGCACCCAGGTGTACCGGTTCGGCCGGTCGCTCATCGAACAGCGCGTGATCATCGAAGCCGGGTCGGAGCTCGTGCGCTTCGAGACTCGCGTCGACTGGCACGAGACCCACCGGATGCTGCGCGCCGACTTCCGGCCGACGTACTACGGCGACACCTCGAAGAGCGAGATCCAGTTCGGCCACATCGAGCGCCCGACGACGGAGAAGGATGCCATCGAGACGGCGCAGTTCGAGATCTGCGCGCACAAGTGGATCGCAACAGAAACCCCCGACGGTGGTTTCGCCATCCTCAACGACTCGAAGTACGGGCACCGGGCGAAGTCGGGGCTGCTCTCGCTCACCCTCCTGCGATCTCCGACCTTCCCCGACAAGACCGCCGACCGCGGGGAGCACACCTTCGGCTACGCCTTCCGCCCGTTCGCCGCCGGCGACCTGACCGCGGTCATCCACGACGGCTACCGGCTGAACAACCCGCTCCACGTCGGTCCGGGGCTGTCGCTGCCCGCCTTCGCGACATCGAGCGACCCCGGTGTCATCATCGAAACCGTCAAGCCGGCCGAGAACGGCAACGGGGTGGTGGTGCGGATGTACGAGAGCCTCGGCCGCCCCACCGTGACCGCCCTGCGCACCACCGCGGTGCACACCCGCGCGACGATCACCGACCTGCTCGAGCGCCCCGAGCAACCCGCCGACCTCGAGCGGCTCGAACTCGGCGCCTTCGAGATCCTCACCGTCCACCTGGAGCGAGATTGAGCACTGCACCGAGCAGCCGCACCCAGGGCGTCGCGATCGTGACGGCCGCCTTCGGGCAGAACCTCGTCTACGCCACCGTCACGACCTTCCTGCTGCTGTACCTCGTGCAATACGCGAAGATCAGCACCGCCGGGATCGCGGTCGTCACCGTCGTGCTCACGGTGGCCCGCATCGTCGACGCCATCGCCGACCCCGTCGTCGGCAGCCTCATCGACATGACCCGCACGCGGTGGGGCAAGCTGCGGCCGTTCATCCTGTTCTCCGCTGCTCCGGTCGCCATCTTCTCGGCGCTGCTGTTCGCGGTGCCCGACGCCGCCGAGCCCGCGCAGCTCTGGTATTTCGCGATCTGCTACCTCATCTGGGGGCTCGTCTACGCCGCATGCGACGTGCCGCTCTGGGGCCTCATCGGTTCCGCCTTCCCCGAGAAGAACCGCCGCGCGCGCGTCATCGGCAACGTGCGAGCCTTCGGCGCGATCGCCCTCGGCCTCTCGACGCTCGGGATGCCGTATCTCGCCCGCGCGCTGAGTTCCGGTCCCGAGACGACCGGCACCGGGTGGACGCTCGCCGTGACCACCATCGCGGTAATCGGGATGGGACTGTTCCTGCTCGCCTTCTTCGTGCCCCGCGAGAAGACGCTTCCCGCCGATACGTTGTCGTTCCGGCAGCTCTTCGCAGCCCTGTTCGCCAACCGTCCGCTGCTGTCGGTCCTCGCCGGGTCGGTGCTCGGCGCCGGCCGGTACGTCGTGCAGTCGGGTGGGGCGGTGTTCGTCGTCATCGCCTACGACGACGAGACGGTGTTCACGATCGTCGGCGCCGGCATCATCCTCGGCATGGTGATCGCATCCTTCATCACCCCGCTGCTCATGCGCCGCATCCCCGGGCGCTCCCTCATCCTCGTCACCTGTTTCGCCGGCGCGGCCGTCTACGTCGCCATGTACCTCGTCGGCTTCGCCGACCTGCTCGTGCTGACGGCGTTCATCTTCGTCACCGGGCTGCTGCTGGGCATCTTCTTGGTGTCGCAGACGACCATGATCGCGGATTCCGTCGATCGCGCGGAGGAGACCACGGGTGTACGCAACGACGGCATCTCGTTCGCGACCCTGACCTTCGTGACGAAGGTCATGAGCGCCCTCTCGGTGCTGCTGTTCGGCATCTTCGTCGTGCTCGCCGGGTACGAGGAGGGGGTCGTCGTGACCCCCGGGATGCAGCACACGGTGTGGCTCGCGATCACGCTCGTGCCGGCCGCATCCTGCCTGCTGTCGGCGATCCCGTTCTGGCGCTACCGGCTCTCGACGTAGCCCGCCCGACCGCTCTGACGATCGCTATTTGCCCGACTTCGTGCCTTCGCATGGCGAAATGGGCACGAAGTCGGGCAAATAGCCGCTCAGGCAGGCGAGCTAGCCTCGAAGGATGAGCACGAACGAGAAGGCGCTGGCACTGAAGGTGCTGCACGAAGCACCCGAGATCCTGCGCGTCGTCAACGTCTGGGATGCGATCACCGCGAAAGTCGTCGCCGACCTGCCCGGCACGAAGGCGATCGCGACAGCGGGGCACTCGATCGCCGCGAGCCACGGCTACCCCGACGGCGGGATGCCGCTCGAGCTCGCGCTCGACGGTGCACGCGTCATCGCGGAAGCGGTCGACCTTCCCGTGACCGCCGACCTCGACGATGGTTATGCCGACCCGGGCGAGACGATCCGGCGGGCCATCGGGTTCGGCATCGTCGGCGCGAACGTCGAAGACCGGATGCGGCCCTTCGACGACGCTGTCGCACGTGTCGCCGCGGTCACCGCCGCCGCCGAGAAAGAGGGCATCGCCTTTCAGCTCAACGCCCGCACCGACGCCCTCACTCCCCGCGGGAAGGATCTCTCGCCCGAGCAGAGGATCGCCGAAGCCATCGCCCGCGGGAAGGCGTTCCTCGACAACGGCGCAGCCCTCGTGTTCGTGCCCGGTGGGCACCCGCGCGACATCGCCGAGCAACTCGTCGCCGGCATCGGCCGGGGCAAAGTGTCCATCCTCGGGCTCCCGGGAGCCCTCACCGCCGCCGAGTACGAAGCGCTCGGCGTCGCCCGCATCTCCTATGGTCCGCTCACGCAACGGGTCGCGCTGCGCGCCTTGCGCGACCTCGGCACCGACCTCTACGGCGACGGAGTCATCCCCGAGGACACCCCGCCGCTCAACTGAGCGG
>CBFGZU010000026.1:0-21942 GCA_965653335.1 uncultured Pseudolysinimonas sp. | reverse complement strand
AGATCGACGGGGCGTGCGGCCAGCTCGCCGCCGCCGACGAGGCGTCCTGAGCCGGTACAACCGCTACCGACTCGGATCCGGCGGGCGCGTGTCGCTCAGGGTGCACTCGTCGTGACTCTCGTGACCGTCGGCACGCTGATCGCGGCGTTCATCTTCGCCAACATCTCCGACATCGCGACGGTGTACTCGCAAGACAGCGGGTTGTCGTGATTCCAGGTACTGGTTTCGCCCGGGTTCTTGTCGCTCGCGCTCGAGATCGTCTTCTCTCCGGAGGGCCTCGCCGCGATCGGCGGTGATGCCGCGATCATGCTGTTCGGCGTGCTGGGGTGCTTCACGGTGCTTCGTGGAGCCTTCAAGGAGGCCCGGGCGGTCGCCGCGCCACGCACTCGCTAGCCAGGTTCAGGTCGCCGTCAGCGCGGCGAGGATGCGGGCCATCGCCGAATCGAGTCCCCAGCGTTCGGCGAACGCGCGGGCCGCCGCGACCCGGTCCGACGAGAGTGGACGCAGAGTCGCGTCGGTCGACGGCAGGTCGAGGTCGCGCACGACGTTGACGACAGCGGGAGCGACCGCGAGGTAGTGGGATGCCGCGAGCAGCTTCGCGCGCACGCCCGCCGACAGGGCTGTGGACGGGTCGGCAGCGGCCGCGATGATGCCATCGAGGTCGCCGAATTCGCGCAGCAGTCCCGCCGCCGTCTTCTCGCCGACGCCCGCGACACCGGGGAGTCCATCCGAGGGGTCGCCGCGCATCGCCGCGAAGGCCGCGTATTGCGCGGGCGTTATCGCATACTTCGCCTCGATGGCCGCGCCGTCGAGGATCTCGAGGTTCGCCATCCCGCGGCCGGTGTAGATGACGCGCACCTGACGGTCATCGTCGACGAGCTGGAACAGGTCCCGGTCGCCCGTGACGACATCCACGGGCATCGTCGCGGTCGATGCGAGCGTGCCGATGACGTCGTCGGCTTCGTGCTCGGGGGCACCGATGACCGGGATGCCGAGCAGTCGCAGCGACTCGGCGATGATCGGCACTTGAACACTCAAGGGGTCGGGAACGACCTCGACGTCGGGCCCCACCTCGACGACCTCGGCGACGCGGTGCGTCTTGTACGTAGGAATGAGATCGACCCGCCACTGCGGGCGCCAGTCGTCGTCCCAGCAGGCGACAAGGTGCGTCGGCGGGAATTGCGAGACGAGCCGGGCGATGATGTCGAGAGTGCCGCGGGCCGCGTTGACGACGGTGCCATCCGGAGCAGTCACCGTGTCGGGAACGCCGTAGAACGCGCGGAAGTAGATCCCGGCCGTGTCGAGCAACATGAGGCGGTCGGTCATGACGGCCATCGTGTCACAGCTCCCGTGCGGGATGAGGAGCGAGCATCCGGGTCGTTGCCGGGTCGCCCGGCATCGATGACGACGAGGGAGTTCGGGGTGTCTACTTCGATCCGAGCAGGGCTCGGGTGATTCTCGTGAGTTCGTGAAGATCGGCATCGGTCACCTGGGCTGTCATCGCCGCCGAGACGTCGCGGGCGTGCGCCCGGCCGACTTCGCGCTGGCACGTACGCCCGGCGTCCGTGAGCGCGAGCCGCACGGCGCGGCGGTCACCCGGATCATCGCAGCGCTCGACGAGACCCCGCTCGACGAGCCGGTCGACCATCCGAGAGAGGGCCGGCTGGCTGAGCAGTACGCGCTGGTGCAGGTCGGTCAGCCGCACCGGCTCATCCGATTTGCTGAGCGAGTACAGCACGTCGTATTCCTTCATCGACACGTCGCTCCAGATGGGCGTCGCCGCGAACGACTTCATGAAGGTCGCGTGCACGGTGAGCAGCGACTCCCACGCGTCGTTCGCGAGTCGGGCCCGGCTCGGCATCAGGCCGCCTCCGTGCCGTCGGTGTCCTGGCCCTGCTCGCTCAAATACGGAGACCCACCGGTCACGTTGTCGCCACGGTTCGCGTTCGGCCGCGGCTGACGCGGGGCCCGGTCGCCGTACTTCGCGGCGACGCGGGAGGCGTGGGTCGGCGCGTCGGGCACCTCGGGATCACGGACCGCGGCGAGCTCTCGCCGCAGCACCGGTACGACCTCGCCGCCGAGCAGCTCGAGCTGTTCGAGCACCATCGGCAGCGGGAGCCCGGCGTGGTCGACGAGGAACAGCTGCCGTTGGTAGTCGCCGAAGGTCTCGCGGAAGGTCAGCGTCTTGTCGATGACCTCCTGCGGGCTGCCGACCGACAGGGGAGTGCTCGCGGCGAACTGCTCCATCGAGGGACCGTGCCCGTACACCGGGGCCTCGTCGAAATAGGGGCGGAAGGCATTCCAGGCATCCTGCGACTTCTTCGCGATGAACGCCTGACCGCCCAAGCCGACGATGGCCTGCTTCGCCGTGCCGTGCCCGTAGTGCTCGAAGCGCTGACGGTACAGGTCGACGAGCCGCACGTAGTGCTCCTTCGGCCAGAAGATGTTGTTGGCGAAGAACCCGTCGCCGTAGTAGGCGGCCTGCTCGGCGATTTCGGGGGTGCGGATGCTGCCGTGCCAGACGAACGGCGGCACGTCGTCGAGCGGGCGCGGCGTCGAGGTGAAGCCCTGCAGGGGCGTGCGGAACGAGCCCTGCCAGTCGACGACGTCCTCGCGCCACAGGCGGTGCAGGAGGTTGTAGTTCTCGATCGCCATCGGCAGGCTCTGCCGGATGTCCTGACCGAACCACGGGTAGACCGGCGCGGTGTTGCCGCGACCGAGCATGAGGTCCATCCGGCCGCCGGAGAGGTGCTGCAGCATCGCGTAGTCCTCGGCGATCTTGACGGGATCGTTCGTCGTGATGAGGGTCGTCGACGTCGAGACGACGAGCCGCTCGGTGAGCGCCGCGATGTGCGCGAGGAGGGTCGTGGGGGAGGAGGAGAAGAACGGCGGGTTGTGGTGCTCGCCGATCGCGAAGACATCCATGCCGACCTCTTCGGTCTTCTTCGCGATGGCGACCGCCGCCTGGATGCGCTCCGCCTCGCTGGGCGTCTCGCCCGAGACGGGGTCGCGCGTGATGTCGCTGACCGAGAACACTCCGAACTGCATGGGGACCACTCCTGACGTTTCCATGTACATGCGTTTGCATGGAACTGTAACGCGGGAGTGGTCCCCGTATTCCGCGGCTCAGCGGATCTTGCTCCGATAGACGAGCGACGCGACGACGAAGGCGACGACGAGGATGCCGACGCACCACGCGAGCGCGACCCCGATCTCCGTCCCAACCGGCTCCCGAGCGAGCAGCGCGCGGATCGCGTCGACGATCGAGGTGACCGGCTGATTCTCGGCGAACCAGCGCACCGGCCCCGGCATCGACTCGGTCGGCACGAACGCGGAGCTCAGGAACGGCAGGAAGATGAGCGGGTACGAGAACGCACTCGCGCCATCCACCGTCTTCGCCGTGAGCCCCGGGATGACCGCGAGCCAGGTGAGGGCGAGCGTGAAGAGCGTCACGATGCCCGTCACCGCGAGCCACTCGAGGATGCCCGCGCCCGACCGGAAGCCGAGCAGCAGGGCGACCCCGACGACGATGACGACCGACACGAGGTTCGCGACGACCGACGTGAGCACGTGGGCCCAGAGGGTCGCCGACCGCGCGATCGGCATCGATTGGAACCGCTCGAAGATACCGCCCTGCAGGTCGAGGAACAGCCGGTAGGCCGTGTACGCGATCCCCGACGCGATCGTGATGAGCAGGATGCCGGGCAGCAGGTAAGTCACATACGATCCCTCGCCGGCACCGTTCCCGATGTCGATCGCGCCCCCGAAGACGAACACGAAGAGCAGCATGAACCCGACCGGCATCAGCGCGGTCGTGATGATCGTGTCGGGGCTGCGCAGGATGTGGGTCAACGACCGGCCCGTGAGGGTCACGGTGTCGCCGACAACGTGTGCGGCGCTCATGCGGCATCCTTTCGGCCCGGCCGTGCCCCCGTGGTCAGGGCGAAGAACACGTCCTCGAGGCTCGGCTGCTTCTCGATGAATTGCTTCTCGGCGGGAGGCAGGAGCGCCTTCAGCTCGGCGAGGGTGCCGTTCACGATGATCCGGCCCTCGTGCAGGATCGCGATGCGGTCGGCGAGGTGCTCGGCTTCCTCGAGATACTGCGTCGTCAGAAGCACGGTCGTGCCGTTCTGCGCGAGTTGCTTCACCGTCGCCCAGACCTCGAGGCGTGCCTCGGGGTCCAGTCCGGTCGTCGGCTCGTCGAGGAACACGACCGGCGGGTTGCCGATGAGGCTCATCGCGATATCGAGGCGGCGGCGCATGCCGCCCGAGTAGGTCGCGACCTTGCGGGCGCCCGCCTCGGTGAGCGAGAACCGGGCGAGCAGATCGTCGGCGATCGCGCCGGGATCCTTGAGGTGCCTCAGCCGGGCGATGAGCAGGAGGTTCTCGCGACCGGTGAGGACTTCGTCGACGGCGGCGAACTGGCCGGTGAGGCTGATCGCCCCGCGAACATCCGCCGCCTGGGTCTGAACGTCGAACCCGGCGACGCTCGCGGTGCCGGCATCCGCCGCGAGCAGGGTCGCGAGGATTCTCACGACCGTCGTCTTACCGGCGCCGTTCGAGCCGAGCAGGGCGAAGATGCTGCCACGCTCGACCCGCAGGTCGACGCCTTTCAAGACGTGAAGCTTCTTGTAGGACTTCTCGAGTCCCTGGACGGTGATAGCCGGCGTCGTCATACGTCCTTCTCCTCCTCACCGCTCGCGCGATCGATCGACTTGCGCAGACGTTCCCGCTCCTTGGCGATCCAGCCCCCGTCGGAGTAGGTGCGCACGAACGTCTCGACGAACTCCAGCGGGTCGTCGCCGACGATGTCGCGCACGGGCGTGCCGTCGGCCGCGGCCTGCTCGAACAGCTCCGCGAGGTCATCGAACATCTGCGCGGCGCGATTCCAGTCACTCGGTGTGTCGCCCGAGCGCATGAGGTAGCGCTCGACGGCGTCGACCGCGGTGCGGTATTCCGTCGGCAGCGCCTTGACGCGCGCCTTGTACGTCTTCCAGCGCTTCTTGTCGTCGAACGAGCCGATAATCAGCTCGAGAAAGTTCTTGGCCATGTCATTTCCCTTCGGTACGGAGTTGGTCGAGGCGCGCGGCGAGAAAGCCCCACGTCTCCCAGAATTCGTCGAGGGCGACGCGCCCCTCGTCGTTGAGCGAGTAGACCTTGCGCGGCGGGCCCTTCTCCGAGGGCACCTTCTCGACGTCGACGAGACCGCGCTGCTCCACCCGCACGAGCAACGCGTACACGGTGCCTTCGGCGATGTCGGTGAAGCCCTGGTCGCGCAGCCAGGCCGTGATCTCGTATCCGTACGCGGCTCGTCCGGCCAGGATCGCGAGAACGATGCCCTCGAGGGTGCCCTTGAGCATTTCGGTGATCTGCTTGGCCATGCCCCCTCCCTTCATCTATTCAGTGGTGCTGAGTACCGGTACAAAGTAACACTGAGTACCGGTAGATAGCAACACTGAATAGTGGCGGTGGGCGCTAGGCGGGCCTCGGATTCTCGAGTCGGAGCGGTCCGGTGTCGTCGCGTCGGCGCGTGCGGGCGATGGCGTCCGCGGCGCGCACGAGGGCGAGGTGCGAGAAGGCTTGCGGGGTGTTGCCGACGTGTCGCCGGTTCTCGGTGTCGTACTCCTCCGAGAGCAGACCGACGTCGTTCGCCAGGCCGACCAGACGGTCCATGAGCTTCTCCGCGTCGGTCAGCCGGCCGCAGAGCGCGTACTGCTGCACGAGCCAGAAGGAGCAGGCGAGGAACGGATGCTCCTGGCCGTGCAGCCCGTCGACCCCGGACTCGACGCGGTAGCGCAACAGGAGCCCGTCGTGCAGCAGGTCGTGCTCGATCGCGGCGACGGTTCCCAGCATCCGCGGATCGTCATGCTCGACATACCCGATCTGCGCGAGCGTGAGCAGCGAAGCGTCGACCTCGGTGCCGCCGAAGTACTGCACGTACGTCCCGCGGGTCGCGTCGAACCCGTGCCGCTCGATCTCGTCGCGCAGTTCGTCGCGGATACGTTCCCAGCGATCGACCGGGCCGGGCAATCCGTGGTCGCGCACCGCGCGGATGCCGCACTCGAAGGCCGCCCAGATCATCGCGCGCGACTGGGTGAACCGTCGGGGAATCCCGCGAATCTCCCAGATGCCGTGGTCGTCGCGCTCCAGGTTCGCCTCGACGTGGCCGAGCAGCGCGACCTGCAGCGGCCAGGAGACACGATCCTCGCCAACCCCGATGAGCCGAGCCTGCTCGAGGGCGAGCATGATCTCGCCGAAGACATCCCCCTGAAACTGGGTGTAGGCACTGTTGCCCACGCGCACGGGCGCCGAGCCGCGGTAGCCGGGCAGCGTGGGCACTTCCCACTCGGGAAGCCGCCGCTCGCCGCCCAGGCCGTACATGATCTGCACGTCCGCCGGGTCGCCCGCGATCGCCCGTAGGAGCCAATCACGCCACTCTTCGGCTTCGACCGCGAACCCGTGCAGCATGAGCGCTTGCAGGGTGAGTGACGCGTCGCGCAGCCACACGTAGCGGTAGTCCCAGTTGCGATCTCCACCGAAGCTCTCGGGCAGGCTCGTCGTCGGGGCCGCGACGACGCCCGCGGTTTCCTCGTGGGTGAGCGCGCGCAGCACGAGGAGCGAGCGCCTCACGGCAGCGGCGTACGGGCCGTTGCCGTCGAGATTCTCGGCCCAGTGGGTCCACCACGCCAGCGTCTCGGCGAGACAGGCGTCGACATCGGGCATCGGTGGTGGTGGCCGGTGAGCCGCGAACCAGGTGAGCACGAGGTCGACCGTTTCGCCCGCGGAGACGTCGAAAGCGGCTCGGTGGGCGAAGCCGTCGGCCTGCAAACGCGGCCCGCGGACGACGATGGAGTCGGGCCCGGCAACGGCGATGAGCGCGTGATCGTGATCGCCCGGGCCGCGCTCTGAGCGGGACTGCCGGATCCACGGCATCGCCTCGGCGTAGTCGAAACGGATGCGCAGCACCTCCTCGACGCGCACCGTGCCGCGAATGCCCCGCACGCGGCGGATCAGATCGGCGCGGCGGCCGCCCATCGGCATGAGATCGACGACCTCGATCTCGCCGCTCTCCGTCACCCAGCGGGTGACGAGCGTGAAGCTGTCGCCGTCGTAGTGACGTTCGGTGCAGCGCTCGGCGCCGACCGGGCGCACCCTCCAGTGGCCGTGATCTTCGTCGCCGAGCAGGGCGGCGAACGTCGACGCCGAGTCGAAGCGCGGCAGGCACAACCAGTCGATGCTGCCATCGGTTCCGACCAGCGCGGCCGTGTGGCAGTCGCCGATAAGGGCGTAGTCCTCGATCGCGAGCGGCACCCACCCATCCTCACATCTCCTCGCCAGGGGCTGGCGAGGGTCGGCGGCCCGGCGCAGAATGGCCCCATGAGCGTGCTGAACCCCTATCTCAACTTCCGCGGCCAAGCGAAGGAGGCGCTCGAGTTCTATCACGCCGTCTTCGGTGGGGAACTCACCGTGAGTTCGTTCGCCGAGTTGGGGATGGACGACGTGCCCGAGGCCGAACGCGGGCTCGTGATGCACGGCCAGCTGGAGACCCCCGCCGGGTTTACGCTCATGGCGTCCGATGTGCCCAGCCACATGGAGTTCTCCGCCGGGAACAACCAGTTCTCGATCTCCCTGAGCGGAGCGAGCGACGACGACACCGAATTGCGCGGCTATTGGCAGAAGCTCGGCGAAGGAGCGACGATCGTCGAGCCGCTCGCGACGGCCCCGTGGGGGGCGAGCTTCGGGATGCTCACCGACCGGTTCGGGGTCAACTGGATGGTCAACATCTCCGCCGACGCAGCCTGATGCCTGCCGCCGTCGTGCTCGAGGTGCCCGGCCCCTCGGGATCTCGAGAAGTGCGTCTGTCGAGTCCTGACCGCATTCTGTGGCCGGAGATCGGCATCACCAAACTCGACCTCGCGCACTATGCAATGGCGGTCGCCAGCGCGTTCCTCGCCGCGAACGGCGACCGACCGGTCGCGCTCGAGCGCTACTCCGAAGGTGTCGACGGCGAGAGCTTCTTCTCGAAGAATCCGCCGAAGGGCGCCCCCGAGTGGCTGCGCAGCGTGCCTGTCACCTTCCCGAGCGCGCGCTCGCATCCGCTCGTCGTGCTCGACGAACCGGCGGGCATCGTCTGGGCCGTGCAGATGAACACGATCATCTTCCACCCGTGGCCATCGAGGACGGCCAACACCGACAATCCCGACCAGTTGCGCATCGACCTCGACCCCCAGCCCGGTACCGACTTTCAGGATGCGGTTCCCGCCGCGCTCGAGATGCGGAACGTTCTGCGCGACGCCGGGCTTACGGCGTATATCAAGACGTCCGGCAACCGCGGCATCCACCTGTATGCCCCCATCGAACCGGCGTGGGAGTTCCTCGACGTGCGGCACGCCGTCATCGCCGCCGCGCGCGAACTGGAACGGCGGATGCCGGACGCCGTGACGACGTCGTGGTGGAAAGAGGAGCGCGGTCGGCGCGTCTTCGTCGACTTCAACCAGGCCAACCGTGACCGCACGATCGCCGGTGCCTACAGCCCCCGCGCCCTGCCCCATGCACCCGTCTCGACGCCGATCACGTGGGAGGAATTGGAAACCTGCGATCCGAAGCAGTTCACGGTGCTGACGGTGCCCGAGCGCCTCGCCACGGTCGGCGACCCCTGGGCCGACTTCCACGCCGCCCCGGGTCGCATCGACACGCTGCTCGACTGGTGGCAGCACGACCTCGACGCGGGCCTCGGCGAGCTGCCATTCCCGCCCGACTATCCGAAGATGCCCGGCGAGCCGCCGCGCGTTCAGCCCAGCAAGAAGAACACCGACAACTGGGATGCCGACGGCAACCCCATCTGATTACTGCAGCACGTCGTCCAGGTCGTAGGCGACGGGCACATCGAGCTGGTCGTAGGTGCACGACTCGGGGTCGCGGTCGGGCCGCCAGCGTTCGAACTGCACGGTGTGCCGGAACCGTCCGGCCTCCATCTGGTCGTACCGCACCTCGAGCACGCGCGTAGGCTCCAGCCGCACGAACGACACGTCTTTGCCGGACGAGAACCGGCTGCGCTCCTTCTCGCCCGTGACCGCCGCGCCGTCGCCGTCGCGCTCCACGAGCGACGCGAGTTCGTCGACTAGTTCGAGTCGGCGCGCGTTGCTGAACGCCGACACACCGCCGACGGGTCGCAGCTGCCCGTCATGGTAGAGGCCGAGGAGCAGCGAGCCGACGCCCTCGCCCGACTTGTGGATGCGGTAGCCGAGCAACACGACATCCGCGGTGCGCTTGTGTTTGATCTTGAACATCGCGCGCTTGCCCGGGTGGTACGGCTCGTCGAGCGGCTTGGCGATCACGCCATCCAATCCTGCGCCTTCGAATTCGTCGAGCCAGCGCCGAGCGACCTCGACGTCGCGCGTGGTGCGGGTGAGATGCAGGGGAGCGGGCACGCCCGCGAAGAGCTTCTCGAGTTCGACACGACGCACCGACAGCGGTTCGCCGGCGAGGTCGCGATCGCCGATCGACAGCACATCGAACGCGACGAACGAGGCGGGAGTCTCCTGTGACAGCTTCGTGACCCGACTCTCGGCGGGGTGGATGCGCTGGGTCAGCGAATCCCAGTGCAGCCGGCGCTTGCCGTCCCACTCGATCGTGACGACGATCTCGCCGTCGAGCACGCACGGCGGCAGCAGGCGGGCGAAGGCATCCACGAGTTCCGGAAAGTAGCGGGTGAGCGGCTTGTCGCCGCGACTGCCGATCTCGACGCCCTCAGCGGTCACCTGCACGATGCCACGGAAGCCGTCCCACTTCGGTTCGTACAACAGGTTGCCCTCGGGAACCGTCTCGACGGACTTGGCGAGCATGGGGGCGACGAGCGACATGTCCCGATTCTGCCGGTCGCCGTGGCCGGCGTCACCGGGGAAGGGTTGGTCCGGCCGACCGGGCGTTTCGCAGACGCCGGTATCGCACGCTGAGGTTCATGTTCGGGAAGGCGGCGGCGACCGCATCCGGAGGTGCGAGGCGATCGATGATCCGATCCCAGTCGGCCTCGGGTGTCGCGGCGGTCGACGTCCATCCGCCGATGGTGCTCCTCAATCGGGCGAATCCGGTGAGGGTGAGCACGGCAGCGGTCGTCACGACCGCCAAGATGACGACGGCCACGATGTCGCTCACCGGTCGGGGCAGGAGCTCGACGATCGCGCGGAGGGCGGGGTCGATGAAGTAGACGAGCACGAGCCCGAGCGCGCCCCAAAGCAGCGCGTACTCCAAACAGACCCGGCCTCCCAGGTTGAGCCGCCTGTCGCTGTAGTCCCAGAACACCACCCCGAACGCGTGCTCCATCACGAGACTCGCGATCCCTTCGACGAGGGTGAAGACCACGAGCGCGACGAGGAAGACGAACGGAGGCGACCACGCGAGGGGTGCCAGCACGAGAGACCCGATCACGGCGGCGAATCCGTACAGCGGATTGAACGGCACATAGAGCAGTCCGCTGCGCGGATCGACGACGTCGGGCCCTTCGAGCAGTCGCATCCAGACTCGCTCCAGGAGCACACCGCCGACGCTGCCGAGCACGAACACCCACGTTGCGGTGAACAGCGCATCGCTCATGGATGGCCTCCGCGCTCAGTCTGCGGCATTCGCGTCGATAGCATCGTCAGGTGCGGAGTGGTCGAGGTCGGTTCATCGTGCTCGAGGGCCTCGACGGGGCCGGCACCACGACGCAGGGCGCGCTCCTCGCGGCGCGGCTCATCGAACACGGCATTCCGGTGGAGCTCACGAAGGAGCCGACCGACGGCGCGATCGGCCGGATCGCGCGGGCCTTCACCGACGGCGACCTGCATCTCGAACCCGAGACAGTCGCCCTCACCTTCGCCGCGGACCGCATCGAGCACACCGTCGAGATCCGGGAACTGCTGGATGCCGGCACCTGGGTGGTGAGCGACCGTTACGTCGCGTCGTCGCTCGCGTACCAGACCTCGCAGGGGCTGCCCTTCGAGTGGGTGCGCACCCTCAACTCCCGGGCGATGGAACCGGATGCGACGATCTTCGTCGACACCTCGGTCGATGCTTGCGTCGCCCGCTTAGCCGCGCGAGGCGAGTTCAACACCGGTCCATTCGACCAGGCCTCGGCGCTCGAGAAGGCCCGCGACCTGTATTTGCACTCCTTCGCGAGCGACGTGCCGCTCGGGCGGCTGATCGACGTCGACGGCGACGCGCCGCGCGAAGCGGTCGCCGACGCGATCTGGAACGCGCTGGCTTCGCTGCGCTGATGGGTTTCACGCGCGCGGAGCTTCAGGAGTTTCGCGACGTCGCCGTACCTGACCTGATCGGCGAACGACTGCGGCTGCTGTTCGTCGGCATCAACCCGGGGTTGTGGACCGCGGCGACGCAAACCCATTTCGCCTACCCGGGCAATCGCTTCTACCCGGCGCTGCTCGCTGCCGGCATCATCGACGTGCTCCCCGACTTCGCGCGGGGTATGACGGATGCCGAACGCGCGGAGTTCGTCGCGCGCGGCATCGGCATCAGCAACCTGGTCAATCGCGCGACCGCCCGCGCCGACGAGCTCGCGCGCGAGGAACTGCGGGCGGGAGCCAAACGTCTGCGCGAGACCGTGCGCCGCTCGCATCCGGCGGTCGTCGCGGTCGTCGGTGTCACGGCGTATCGTGCCGGTTTCGACGAGCCAAAGGCCACGACAGGCGAGCAGCCCGGCGGCATCGAGGGCGCACGGCTGTGGGTCGTTCCGAACCCGAGCGGGCTCAACGCGCATGACACCATCGCGACGCTCGCCGCCGCCTACGCGGAGCCAGCGCGAGCAGCGGGGCTGATCCCGACTCAGTCGGGGTCGTAGGCCAGCAGGTCACCGGGCTGGCAGTCGAGAACCCGACACATCGCGTCGAGAGTCGTGAAGCGCACTGCCTTCGCCCGCCCGTTCTTGAGCACCGCCACGTTCGCGGGTGTGATGCCGATGGCGTCAGCAAAGTCCCCCACGCTCATTCCACGCTCGACGAGCATGCGGTCGATCGAGAGGCGGATCGCCATCAGACCACCTCGTCGAGCTCACTGCGCATCACGATCGCACGCCGCAACAGCGAGCGCAGCACGAGCAGCAGCAGATCCAGAACCAGCAGGCTGACTCCACCGAGCAGAAGCACGAGCATCACGCCGGGCGGTACCGCGTCGGCCAGGCGCATCACGACGAGCAGAACGACCGTGAGCAGCCCGGCGACGGTCACCGCTCCGACGAGCACGTCCACCCATCGCACCGCGCGGGCTTCGAGGACACGACCCGAGCGCACGCGTGCGACGAGAACGACCGTCGCCACAACACTTACCTGGATGCAGACGCCCAAGGCGAGAGCGGGGATGAGCATCGGCACCTGCCAGCGCGCATACTCCGGCAGCAAGACATCGGCGTAGTAGGACGACAACGAGACGAGACCGTACTGAACGGCCCCGACGCCGAGGAAGAGAATTCCAAGCGCGACGTAGCTCGCGACGACGACGGGGAGCCAAGGACGCGGGAGTTCGAGCGGAGCAGGAGCGGTCATCTATCGATTATCGATGTAAACCGATCGAAAAACAATAGATTCGACTACCCGGACAGCGTCGCCAGGCGCTGCGCGGCCTCGCGCAACACCTCCGGCCGCTTGCAGAACGCGAACCGCACGAGACCGGGGTAGGCGTCGGGAGTCGCCGCGAATGCCGAGACCGGGATACCGACGACCCCCGCGGTCGTCGCGAGCTCCCGGCAGAACGCCGCGGCATCCTTCGCCCCGAGCGGCGCGGCATCCGCGACGACGAAGTACGACCCCTCGGGAACCGACACCGCGAGCCCGGCCTGCCGCAGTCCGCCGACGAGGATGTCGCGACCGGCCCCGAGGTCGGCGGCGATCCGGGCGTAGAACGCGTCAGGCAGGTCGAGGCCGGCCGCGATCGCCGGCTGGAACGGTGCTCCGTTCACATAGGTCAGAAACTGCTTGACGCTGAGGATTGCTGTCACGAGGTCCGCACGAGCGGTCAGCCAGCCGATCTTCCAGCCGGTCGTCGAGAACGTCTTGCCGCCCGACGAGATCGTGATCGTGCGCTCGGCCGCGCCGGGAAGGGTCGCGATCGGCTCGTGCGACGTGCCGAATCGCAGATGCTCGTAAACCTCGTCGGTGACGATGAACGCGTCGTGGCGGATCGCGAGTTCGACGACGAGTTCGCGCGTCGCGCGGTCGAGGATCGAGCCCGTGGGGTTGTGCGGATCGTTGACGAGCACGATGCGGGTGCGCGCCGAGAAGGCCGCCCGGATGCGATCGGGATCGGGAGCGAACGCGGGCCACTCGAGCGGAACCGTCACGAGGCGGGCCCCGGCGAGCGCGGCGACAGCCGCATACGAGTCGTAGTACGGCTCGAAGGTCACGACCTCGTCGCCCGGCTCCACGAGGGCCAGGAGCGTCGCGGCGAGGGCCTCGGTCGCGCCCGCGGTGACGAGAACCTCGGACTCCGGGTCCACGGCGATCCCGTAGAAGCGCTGCTGGTGGCGGGCGATCGCCTCGCGCAGCACCGGCATCCCTCGACCGGGCGGGTACTGGTTGACACCTTCGGCGATCGCCTGCCTCGCGGCGTCGAGCACCTCGGGCGGCCCGTCGCTGTCGGGAAAGCCCTGACCGAGATTCACGGCACCCGTGCGGGCCGCGAGGGCGCTCATCTCGGCGAAGATCGTCGCCCCGACTGAGCCGTCGGCGCCGACGAGACCCGCCCCTGCCGCGGTGCGCAGCCAGGGTCCGGGGATCGTCACGGGTTCGAGGTTAGTGGTCTCGACACGCCGCCTTCGGCGGCTACTCGACCACCGAGGGGAGGTGCGGCTTGATGTCGCGCACGATCGACTCCAGGATGCGGGCGTTGAACTCGACGCCGAGCTGGTTGGGCACCGTGACGAGGATCGTGTCCGCCGCCTGCACCGCGGCATCCGCGGCGAGCTCCGCGGCGATCGTGTCCGGCGCCCCGATGTAGGAACGCCCGAATCGGGCGAGTCCGCCATCGAGGTGACCGACCTGGTCCTGACCGTCGGCCTGCGCCCGCAGTCCGAAGTAGTGCCGGGTCTCGTCATCGATGATCGGCAGGATGCTGCGGCTGATCGACACGCGCGGCTCGCGTTCGTGACCGGCCGCCTTCCACGCGTCGCGGTACATCTGGATCTGCTCCGCCTGCAGATCGGCGAGCGAGGCTCCGGTCTCCTCGGTGAGCAGCGTCGACGACATGAGATTCATGCCCTGCTCGGCAGCCCAGACGGCTGTCGCGCGAGTTCCGGCACCCCACCAGATCCGGTCCGGCAGCCCGGGGGAGCGCGGTTCGATCGGCAGCGGTTGCTCGACGCCGGTCATCTGCGGATCCGACATCGCGACCCCCGCTCCCGCGATCGCCGCTCGGAACAGCTCGGTGTGCCGGCGCGCCAGGTCGGCGTCCGTCTCGCCGTCTGCGGGCACGTAGCCGAACGACTCCGAGCCCCGCAGTGCCGTCTCGGGGGAGCCGCGGCTGATGCCCAATTGCAGTCGCCCGCCGCTCAGCAGATCGGCGGCCGCGGCATCCTCCGCCATGTACAGCGGATTCTCGTAGCGCATATCGATGACCGCGGTGCCGATCTCGATGCGTGACGTGCGCGCCCCGATCGCGGCGAGGAGCGGAAACGGAGACGCCAGCTGACGCGCGAAATGGTGCACGCGCACAAATGCTCCGTCGGCGCCCACCTCTTCGGCGGCGACCGCAAGCTCGAGGGTCTGCTGTAGCGCATCGGCGGCTGTCGCGACGAGCGAGCCGTGACCGGGTGCCCAGTGGCCGAAAGTCAGGAAGCCGATGCGTTTCACCCTGGGTGCAGCGCCGGGGGAGTGGCGCGCATTCCCGCATCCGCGCGCGAAAGATCGGGCAGAGTGGCGGGGTGGTTCTTCCGCGTCTCCTCCGACCGCCCGTCGCCTGGCTGTCGCGCACCGCGCTCTTCCGCCGCGTTGGACCGCGAATCATGCCACCTCTCGAACGCGTGATGGCCCGGCTGACCGGGGGTCGGGTGCAGCTCAGTGGGCTCGGAGTTCCGACCCTCGTCCTGCACACCGTCGGAGCGAGGACGGGACTCGAGCGTGACACGGTGCTGATGTACTGCCCCGACGGGTCGGAGATGCTCATCGTCGGTAGCAACTTCGCGCGCGACGCGCATCCGGCCTGGACGGCCAACCTGCTCGCTCATCCCGACGTCGCGGTGAGCGTGCGCGGGCGCCGCATCGACGTGCGCGCCACCCCACTCGACGATGTCGAACGCGAACTCGCCTGGCCGAAACTGGAACGCAACTGGCCTGGATACCGCCGCTACGAGGTCGCGGCCGGCCGCACGCTACGAGTGTTCCGTCTCACTCCGCGGCCTTCGACTCGGCTGCCGTGAATCCGGGGCTCACCTCACCGCAGCAGGCGGCGACGATCCGGATGCGTCGCGAACCAGTCGGCGACGTACCAGCAGGTGGGAATGATCGGGCCGGCACCTCGTGACTCCACGTCGTCGACGGCGAACTGGACGAGTTCGCCGGCGAAGCCATGACCGCGGAACTTCGGCACGGTCACCGTGTGGTGCATGACGGTTCCGGTGCCGTGGTCGCGGTACTCGAGCACGCTCACGAGTTCACCGCCGCGCCGCATCACGTACCGCTGAGCGTCGGGTTCATGGGCGATCTCATTCACGCCTTCAGGCTACGCCGCGATCTTTGGCGAATCTTGAGCATTGCCGGGGTGGCATCTTGAGGTTGCTACGCCAGATTGATCTCAGACGGAACGCACCCCCCCCAGGCGGACCGTCATCGGGTGGCAACCCCCGCGAGGAACCCGAATCTCCTCGACAGTCACCCGGATGAGCGGAGGGGCCGGCGTTTCCCCCCAGATACCGGCCCCCCGCTCCCCCTCTTCTGAGGATCAGCCGAACACGCCCCCCATGTGATCGGAAAAGCCCGGTGCCCCCGCACCGGGCTTTCCTCGTTTCGGATGCCTCCCAGCGAAGCCCCATCGGCGCGAACTAACCTCGACGCATGGCGATCGACTCGAGGGTGCGACAGATTCCGTTCAGAACCATCGACGGAGCCAAGACCTCTCTCGCCGCATTCGGTGACAAGACGGTGCTCGTGGTGAATGTCGCCTCGAAGTGCGGACTCACGCCGCAGTACTCCAAGCTCGAGGAGCTGCAGAAGCGGTACGGGGATCAAGGCTTCACCGTCATCGGGTTCCCGTGCAACCAGTTCCTCGGTCAGGAACCGGGGTCGGCCGACGACATCAAGGAGTTCTGCTCCACGACGTACGGAGTGACCTTCCCACTCATGGGCAAGACCCGGGTCAACGGCGCACGCCGGCATCCGCTCTACGCGGCCCTCACGCGCGAGCCCGACTCCGACGGCAACACCGGCAGGGTCACCTGGAACTTCGAGAAATTCGTCATCTCGCCGGATGGTGCGGTGTCGCGTTTCCGCCCCAAAGTGCAACCGGATGACCCCGCGGTGCTCGCGGCGATCGAACGCGGCCTGACCATCTCGTCGCCCGTGCCGGGCACGCAAGCCGTCGTGAAGAAATAGGTTTCCTCACGAGAACATGACGTCAGTATCCTGACCCCATGTTCATCGTCAGCCTGATCTTCCTCGCCGCGGGCGTCGTCGCCCTCATCGTGGCCGCATCCAACGCCAAGTCGAGGGTCGTCGCTGCGGGCGAAACTCCGAACGGCAGCGCGTTCCGCCGCGGGACGAACGTGATCATCTCGCGGGCTGCGCGCTGGTCGGCCGTCGGGCTCTTCGTGATCGGGGCGCTGTTCCTGGTCGTGAGCTCGTTCTTCAGGCAGGACGTCGGTCAGGCCAACGTGCTGCGGGACTGGACGGGTCAGATCGTCGGCTACGAAACGCAGGCCGGACTCCACTGGAAGGCACCGTGGGTCGACACCGTCACCTTCGACGTGCGCAACCAGCGCGCCGTGTTCGTGACCGAGCAGTCGTTCGGCGAGGGCGACAACATCGGCGGCTCGCCGGATGGGCCGCAGATCACCGTGCAGGATGCGGAAGGCGTCACGGCGAACGTCGACATCGCGATCCGCTACTCCCTCGACCCTGACTCGGTGATCGACATCTACAGCGCGTACTACAACGAAGAGAATCTGCGCACTCGCCTGATCTTCAACGACATCCGCTCGGTCGTGCGCTCGGTGCCGGGCCGCTTCGACACGATCGAGATGCTCACCGATCGCAACGCCGTGCAGGACGCCATCCTCGACGCCCTCGAAGCGCGCTGGGAGAACGATGGCATCATCGTCGAAGACGTCGCGCTTCAGGAGATCCGCTACGGCGAGAGCGTCACGGCCGCTTACGCCGCCGCTCAGGAAGCGCAGATCAACGTGCAGACCGAGCAAGCGCGACTCGAGGCCGTACAGGTGTCGGCGCAGCAGAAGATCGTGCAGGCACAGGCCGAGGCGGAAGCCAACGCGATCCTCAATGCGAGCCTGACGGATGCGATCCTGCAGCAGCGCTACCTCGACACGCTCAAAGAGCTAGCGGCGGCGGGCAACCTCGTCGTCGTTCCCGAAGGGTTCAACGGACTCGTCAACGTAGCCCGCTGAGCGCTCGACGGGGTGGGTCAGCCGTTCGATGGCTCGGCGATCGCGTTTCGTCGGGCGACCAGCACCCCGCTCGCGGGTGGCGACGAGCACGCGCTCCTCGGGCGGGAGCGGAGCGGGCGTCAGGTCCTCGTAGGCGAGAGCGGCCAGCGGCGCGCCGACGCGCTTGGCGAGCAACTGCCGCACGACGATGATCCGGTTCACGTCGCCGGTTCGCAGCCGCACCTCGTCGCCGATCTTCACCGGCTGGGCGGCCTTGGCCCGGTCCCCGTTGAGGCGCACCTGCCCGGCCCGCACGAGCGCCGTCGCCGCCGATCGAGATTTGACCAGACGCACCGCCCAGATCCACGCGTCCAGGCGATCGGCCATGCTCCGACCTTAACCCGGGTGTGCAAACCCCGCGTGCTCATAGAGTGGAACGCGTGACCCGCGCGACCCACGACCCGGCGGAGCGACGCCCCCGAGGCCCGGAAGATGTCTGGGTCGATGGCCCGCGCGGCCGGTATTGGGGCGCCTTCGGTGCCGCCGGGCTGCTGCTCGCCCACCCGGATGCCGGAGTGCTGCTGCAATTGCGGGCGGTGTGGAGCCACCTCGGTGGCACCTGGGGGCTCCCCGGTGGTGCGCGCAAGCCGGGCGAATCGCCCGAGGCCGCCGCCATGCGCGAAGCGGATGAGGAGGCGGGGGTCCCGCCGGAGCTGGTGACGATCCTCGGAACCTCGGTGCTCGACCTCGGCTACTGGTCGTACACGACGGTGATCGCTCGCGCCGACGAACTGTTCGCGCCGATCATCGGGGACGCCGAGAGCGAAGCGCTCGAATGGGTGCCGTTCGGCGGCGTGGCCGACCTGCCGCTGCATTCGGGTTTCGGTGCCGGCTGGCCCGAGCTCCGGTCACGCCTCGACGAGCTCTTGCGTGACTGATCGCTCGCGCCCGGCGAGCGAGGCTTTCCACGCCACGAGTCCACGCACCACAGGACTGGGGTCGTCGGCGAGCTCGGCCATGACATCGGCGGGCACGAAGTAGTTCACGGCGACCCAGCCCCGCACGATCTCCGAATCGTCGCGCGCGAGCTCGCGCAGGATGTCGCACGACGTCGTCTCGTTGCGGGCGAGCCAGGCTCGCACGCCCGGGTCCGGGTCGTGCGCGAGCTCTTCGGCGACGTCGGGCGGCGTGTGGTGGCTGCTCGCGACGCTCTCCCGGATTCTGGGGTTCTCGTGCCCGGCGAGGAGCCGCAGTCGCGCGATCTTCGTCGGCGTCACGGGAGGTGCGGGGTGCCGCGCCGCGACCTCGGCGGCCGACAGCATCGCGGGCGCCATCGCCGCCAGCTGCCGTCGCTGAGCCGGGGTGTTGAACCGGATGCACGACATGGATCGACGGTAGCTCAGGCGCGACGTGCCGCGCGGGCGCGACGCGGTGGATGCGCACCATCGCGCCGAGGAAGCTCGTACTCCATGAACGCGGGCAGCATGGCGATCGACGCGATCCATCAGAAGGCGGTGATGGCGCCGGGCGACCGCGGTCACGACGAGCAGGGATGCACGTGATCGAGCCTAGGATGTGCGAGGGAGGTGGTGGATGGCTCCGCCGGTGAGTTCGCGGATCGTGACGATCCCGAACATCCTGTCGCTGTTGCGGCTGCTGCTCATTCCCGTCTTCCTCGTGCTCCTGGTGCTCGGGCACTTCGGCTGGGCCCTGCTGCTCATCGCGGTCTCGGCGATCACCGACTTCGTCGATGGGTATGTGGCCCGGCACTTCAACCAGGTGAGCCGGCTCGGGCAGTTGCTCGACCCGGCCGTCGACCGGTTGTTCATCCTCTCGACGCTCGCCGGTCTCGGCTGGGTGGGTGTCTTGCCGTGGTGGTTCGTCGGGGTGATCGTCGCGCGCGACGTGCTGCTGCTTATCCTCGGCGTCGTGCTCGCCAACCACCGCTTCGGACCGCTGCCCGTGCACCATCTGGGCAAGATGGGGACCTTCGCGATCCTGTTCGCGATGCCTGTGCTGCTGCTCGGGTCGGCCTTCCCCGATCTCGCCACGGTGACGCTGCCGCTCGGCTGGGCCGCGGCGATCTGGGGGGCGTTCCTCTACTGGTGGGCGGGAGTCGCCTACATCGTGCAAGCAGCCCGGATGATCCGCGAAGTTCGGGTGGCGCGAGCGGGCGCATCCGATACTGTGGATCGCTAGGAGGTCAGGATGGTCGAGCCGCACGAGGCGCCCGGGGAGCAGCCCTCGAACGACACGACTGCGCATTTCACCGACGAATTCGTCGCGCAGCTCGCCGCACTCGAGTCGGGCATCTCGCCCGAGGAGCAGGAGGCGATTGCGGCATTGCCGTCGGGTTCGGCTCTGCTCGTCGTGCGTCGCGGTCCGAACGTGGGGGCGCGGTTCCTGCTGGATGGCGACGTGACCACAGCCGGTCGTCACCCCGATGCCGACATCTTCCTCGACGATGTCACGGTGTCACGTCGTCACGCCGACTTCGTGCGAGTGGGCACGGCGTTCCAGGTGCGCGATCTCGGGTCGCTCAACGGAACGTACTACGACGGCGTCCGCATCGAATCCGCCCTGCTGAGCGATGGAGCCGAAGTGCAGGTGGGCAAATTCCGTTTGACGTTCTACGCCTCGCGCCTCGATAAGGCGACGGGCCACTAGTGGCCGGAGTCGCATCCTCGACGCGAGCGTCGGGGGGATCGAGCCTTCTCAGCATCGGCCAGGTGCTCGCGCGGCTGAGCCCGGAGTTCCCCGATTTGTCGCCGTCGAAGTTGCGGTTCCTCGAGGAGCGCAACCTGGTGACGCCTTCCCGCACGGAGTCGGGGTATCGCAAGTTCTCGCCCGCCGACCTCGAGCGTTTGCGCCTCGTGCTGTCGATGCAGCGCGACTACTACTTGCCGCTCAAGGTCATCCGTTCCTACCTCGACGATCTCGATGCGGGGCGGGAACCCGTGTTGCCGGGGGGCGCGACGGTTTCGGCCCCGTCGATGCTGTCGGGCGACCGTCGGCTGAGCCGGGCGGAGCTGATCAAGGAGGCGGGCGCAAACGCCATGCTCCTCAACGACGCGATCGCGGCGTCGCTCGTCGTCGCCGGCGATCACTACGGGGAGGATGCGCTCGCCGTGCTGCGTGCCCTCGTGGAACTGCAGCGGTCGGGGATCGAGCCGCGGCATCTGCGCGGGTTCCGAGCGGCGGCGGAGCGCGAGCTCGGCCTCATCGAGAGCGCTCTCACGCCGGTGACGCGCCGCCGGGATGCCTCGTCGCGGGCGAAGGCTCTCGAGATGGCTCGCGAGATCGCCGGCCAGCTCGAGGTCGTCCGGTCGAGCCTCATCCGCAGCGCACTCGGCAAGTTGTGAGTGCGTCCGCAAAGATTCTGACCACGACACGCCCGGATGTCATTGTCGGGCGTCGGGGCGAGAGGTAGCGTGAGAGCGCGAACGAACTTGAACCTCAAGTTCAACCTGAAGGTTAGGGAAGCGACATGGCGGAAGTAACCCGGAGCGATGCGTCGCCGTACGCGACCGAGCCCGTGCTCTTCACCGACGGCCTTCCCGACCTCGACAAGGCGGCGGGCTACCGAGGAACGGTAGCCGCGAAGGCCGCCGGCATCAGCTACCGCCAGCTCGACTACTGGGCGCGTACCCAGCTCGTCGAACCCACCGTGCGCGGTGCCGCCGGCTCGGGGTCGTCGCGCCTCTACGGCTTCCGCGACATCCTCGTGCTCAAACTCGTCAAGCGTCTCCTCGACACCGGAATCTCGTTGCAGCAGATTCGCGTCGCCGTCGACCAGCTCCGCAGCTCCGGCATCAACGACCTCGCGCAGACGACCCTCATGAGCGACGGCGCGAGCGTCTATCTGTGCACCTCCGACGAAGAGGTCATCGACCTCGTCAGCCAGGGCCAGGGCGTCTTCGGCATCGCCGTCGGCAAGGTCCTCCGCGAGGTCGAGTCGAACCTCGTCGACGTCGAGTTCTCCCCGTCTGAGGACCCCAGCGACGAACTCGCGGCGCGTCGGGCTGCTCGCGCTGCTTCTTAGTCCTCCGCTTCGCACTCCGCTGGGTTCGTCGAATCGGCGACGTCATCCGTCCTATGAAGGGCGGGGCCAGCTCGGCATCGTGATCCCGAGCCACGACGCAGGGCGGCGGCCCGGCGGGCCAAAGTGTCGCCCTCCGGGGACCAGATGTGGTCCGCCCGGCGCGTCATCGGCGTGTCGGAGCAACGGTCATCCGATAGCGACATCGACGGCGTGGCAGAGGCTAGCCCACCCGAAGCGGCGCGACCCCGCGAGGGTGACCCGAACCGGTTTGCGAGTCAATCGGGGTAGGGGTCCCCGCTCTTGACTCGCAAACCGGTTC
>CBFGZU010000025.1:0-22199 GCA_965653335.1 uncultured Pseudolysinimonas sp. | reverse complement strand
TCGTCGATCTTCTTGCGCAGATACGAGATGTAGATCTCGACGATGCTCGACCGGCTGCCGAAATCGTAGCTCCACACGCGGTCGAGGATCTGCGCCTTGCTCAGCACCCGGCGCGGGTTGCGCATCAGGTAGCGCAGCAACTCGAATTCGGTCGCGGTGAGCGAGATCGGCTCCCCGGCGCGCTCGACCTCATAGGTCTCTTCGTTGAGTACGAGGTCGCCCACCCGGATTTCGGGGTCGGTCGCCGCCGAGACGATGCGGGCGCTGCGGCGCAGCAGGCCGCGCAACCGGGCGATGACCTCGTCGAGGGAGAACGGCTTCGTCACGTAGTCGTCGCCGCCCGCGGTGAGCCCGGCGACCCGGTCGTCGACGGCATCCTTCGCCGTGAGAAAGAGCACCGGCGCCTCGCTTCCCCCCGACCGCAGCCGCTGCAGCACCTGGAGCCCGTCGAGGCCGGGCATCATGACGTCGAGCACGATGACGTCGGGCGAGAAGGTGCGGGCCAGAGCGAGGGCATCCTGGCCGTTCGCGGCGATTCGCACGTCCCAGCCCTCGTAGCGCAAGGCCATGCGCAACAGGTCGCCGAGGGATGCTTCGTCGTCGACGACGAGCGCGCGCACCGGCGACCCGTCGGGGCGGGTGAGCCGAGCCGGAGCGGATGCCGTCGGGGTCGTCATGGCTCGATTCTGCTCTCGCAGCTATGAATCGCCTATGCGTCGTCTTGGCGTCGGCACGGAGTCGCCCGCGCGCCCGCGTCGCACCGCGAGCCGCGCGTCAGCGGCAGAGTGTCGGCCCCGTGACGCAGACTGGACCGGTGACGATCGCGCAACCCATGCTGCCGCTGTGGGAGGAGCCGCGAGCGTCCCACCGCGATCGCATCGTCGCCGATCAGACCGATCGGATCGGCTGGCTCAAAGCCCGCGCGCGCGGCGTGACGGCGACCGATGTCGCCCGGCTGACGAGCGAGCGCGCGGTGAAGACCCTCGCGGTGGAGAAACTGCTCGGGTCCCGGTTCGGCGGCAACGCCTATACCGAACACGGCAAGCTGCGCGAGCCCGCGATCGGCCGGTGGGCGGGCTCCGTCTACGGGATGCGATCGTCGAGCGCCCTGTTTCACGCCGAGGGCAACCGCGACCACCTCGCCACCCCCGACGGTCTGCGCGACGTCGACGGCCGGGTCGAGCTGTGCGAGATCAAGACGACGTCGCACTCGTGGCGCGGCATCCCCCGCAACTATCTGCGCCAAGTCTGGTGGCAGCAGTACGTGTTAGGAGCGCAGCGAACGCTCGTCGTCTGGGAGCGACACGAGGAATTCGTCCCCGTGTCGAGCGAACCCGAGTGCCGCTGGGTCGATCGCGACGACGCCGAGATCGCCCGGCTCATCGTTCTCGCCGACGACCTGCTGCGGGCGATGCGCCGCGAGCGCTGAACGTCGCTGCGCCCCCAGGGCGATGCCGTAGACCGCGACCCAGCAGATGCCGAGAGTGGTCGCCACGAACTCGAGGTGGCTGCCGATCCCGGCATAGAAGTCGAATACCGACATGAGCCCGCCGGTCGCCGCGATGAGCGCCACCGAGACGGCGGCGATGAGCGAGAACCAGCGAATGGCGCGATGCCCGACCGCGAAGGCGCACTGCAGCATCGTCCAGGCCGCGAGCGCGAAGGCGAGCGACGCCGCCGAGACGTGCCCGAGATCCTGCCACGACAACCCCGGCCCGAACCGCGGCACAGGGCACCCGCTCGTACACGGCACCTGCGAGGCGACGAAGAACAACGCACTCGCAGCGGCGAGACTCAGCGTCGGTCGCCACCAGCGCAAGACGGGTGCGCTCGAGCGGATGCGGCGGCCGGCCCACGCGATCGCGACGCCTCCCGCGACGAGCAGCAGCAGCGCCCGCTCGAACCAGGCGGCCGTCGGCTCGCCATCCGCGCCGAGCTCGCTCACGTAGAGGTCGCGGGTAACGCCGAGGCGAGCGACCCAGATGATCGCGAGCGACGCGACCACGAGCAACGTGCCCGTCGCGGCGGCCAAGCGGTCGAGCATCCTCCTGGTCAGCCTCTCGGTGCGCGGAGCGGCCAGCGCCCGTGTCGTGAGACCCAGATGACGGCCGCCCCGACCCCGCCGATGACCGCCGCGATGAGCACGACGTAGAACGCGACCGACACGTAACCCTGCGGCGACGTGTCGGGATTGAGGAACGGATACGGATACCAGCCGCCCGCGTACGCCGGGTTGAGCACCGCCTGGGTCGGGTCGTCGACGAACGGCCCGCGGATCATCGTGTACGCCGCCCAGACGATCGGGAAGGTCACGACGATCCAGATGTGCGTCCACTCCAGCCGTCGGCGGCCAGGTGCGAACAGCCAGTCGAGCACGACGAGGATCGGGCCGATGACGTGCACGATCTCGTTCGACCAGCCGAGGGTTGCCCCTTCGCTGACCTCGATACCCCGCAACAGGGTGTTGTAGACGATCCCGGTGGTGGCCATGTAGGCCGTCACCGCGGCACGACCGACCCCGAACCACAGCGGGTCGGTGCCTCCCGACCGGATGAGCAGGAGCGCGCCAATGAGGAAAACGGCGATCGTGAGGATGTTGGATTCGATGGTGAAGAAGCTGAAGAAGTTGACCGCGGGGACGCCGTTCTCGTCGATCCCGTTCTCGGCGCGGAAGTTCAGCGAATGGATGTACTGTCCGACGATCGCCGCGGCGATGCCCGCTGCGCCCGCAAGGCGGAACACGATGAACAGTGCGCGCACGGTCGACCCCGATTCCTGGAGCCACCCGCCCCGCACGAATGCTAGCGGAGGCGCACGTTTCACGAGGCGGAGACAACCGCGTAACACCGGCGACTCATCGAGGGCTTTTACTGAGAGACGGAAGACAGGGAGCTAATGATGGCGACGATGCGGGCCATGACGATGACGCGGGCCGGCGGACCGGAGGTGCTCGAACTCGCCGAGGTCGAACGCCCGATTCGCGTGAGCGCCGAAGTGCTCGTGCGCGTCGTCGCGGCGGGGGTGAACCCGATCGACGCGAAGACGCGAGCCGGCCGCGGCGTCTATCCGGGCATCGCGACCTTCCCCGCGATACTCGGCAACGACTTCAGCGGCGTCGTCGAGGAGGCGCCCTACGAGACCCACCCCCTGCAGCCGGGCACCGAAGTGTTCGGCATGGGGATGGTGCCGCGCATGCCGGGCGCCTACGCGGAATACCTGACGGTGAACGCGATGAGTGTCATCCGCAAGCCCGCGAAGCTCACCCATGTCGAAGCCGCCGGTGTGCCGCTCGCGGCGCTCACGGCGTGGGGCATGGTCGTCGAGACGGCGAAGGCGCACGAGGGTCAGCGGATGCTCATCCACGCCGGCGCGGGGGGCGTCGGCCACTTCGCGGTGCAGTTCGCCGCGTACTTCGGGGCGCACGTCATCGCGACCGGGTCGACGCGCAACGTCTCATGGTTGCGCGACCTCGGAGCCGCCGAAGTGGTCGACTACTCGTCGGTGCGGTTCGACGAGGTGCTCGACCCGGTGGATGCCGTCATCGACCTCATCGGCAACGTCGCCGACGACACGGGCTCGAGGTCGCTGCGCGTGCTGCGCCCGGGCGGCCTCATCGTCAACGCGCCCACGGGGTCATGGCCGACGATGGCCGACGAAGCCGCGGCAGCGGGGGTGCGAGCGACCGGCTACCGAGTGGTGCCCGACGGGGCGACGCTCGCGATCGTGTCGCGACTTCTCGATGCGGGAGCCGTCACGGTACACATCGACCAGGTGTTCGACCTCGCCGACGCCGCCGACGCGCATCGCGCGATCGAATCCGGCCACACGCGGGGGAAGCTGGTGCTCACCGTCGCCAAGGGCTGACCTCGAGATCGACGGAACCCTCTGCGCCTGACCCCGGGCAGCGAAACGGGCGGGGACGCGGCATCCGCGTCGCCCGCCCGTTTCGATACGGAACGTGTCGTCGAGTGGTTACAGAACTCGCGGTCGGTACGACCGGTCAGAGAACACTGACGTCGAGCGGGACGCCGGGGCCGAACGTCGTCGACACCGAGCCCTTCTGGATGTAGCGGCCCTTCGAGGAACCCGGCTTGGCGCGGTTGATCTCGTCGAGCGCGGCCCGCAGGTTCTCACCGAGCTGGTCGCTGCTGAACCCGGCCTTGCCGATGACGAAGTGCACGTTGGAGTGCTTGTCGACGCGGAACTCGATCTTGCCGCCCTTGATCTCCTCGACCGCTTTCGCGGGGTTGGGGGTCACGGTGCCGGTCTTCGGGTTCGGCATGAGGCCACGCGGGCCGAGCACCTTGCCGAGTCGACCGACCTGGCCCATGAGCTCGGGCGTCGAAACGGCCGAGTCGAAAGCGGTGTAGCCCCCGGCGACCTTCTCGATGAGCTCGGCGCCACCGACCTCGTCGGCACCGGCGGCGAGCGCGGCTTCCGCGGCCGGGCCGGTCGCGAAGACGATGACGCGAGCGGTCTTGCCGGTGCCGTGCGGGAGATTGACGGTGCCGCGCACCATCTGGTCGGCCTTGCGCGGGTCGACCCCGAGCTTGAGCGCGACCTCGACGGTCGAGTCGAACTTCTTCGACCCGGTCTCGCGGATGACCTGCACGGCCTCGTCGGGACCGTAGAACTTGCCGGCCTCGATCTTCTCGACGGCGGCGCGATATGCCTTGGAGTTCTTGCCCATGATTACGCCTCCACCGTGATCCCCATCGACCGGGCGGTGCCCGCGATGATCTTCATGGCCGCCTCGACGTCGTTGGCGTTGAGGTCGGACTGCTTCTGCTCGGCGATCGAACGCACCTGGTCGCGCGTGAGCTTGGCGACCTTGACGGTGTGCGGGGTCGGCGACCCCTTCTGCACGCCGGCGGCCTTCTTGATGAGCTCCGCGGCCGGCGGGGTCTTGAGGATGAACGTGAACGAACGGTCCTCGTAGACGGTGATCTCGACCGGGATGACGTTGCCGCGCTGCGACTCGGTCGCCTCGTTGTAGGCCTTGCAGAACTCCATGATGTTCACGCCGTGCTGACCCAGGGCCGGCCCGATGGGCGGGGCGGGGTTCGCGGCGCCGGCGTTGATCTGGAGCTTGATCAGGCCGGTCACCTTCTTCTTCGGTGCCATGTGCTTCCTTCTTGTCGTGCGTCACACGGACGCGCTTCCACGAACCGGACTGATTCCGGCAGTGGTGGGGTGGATACCGCTGGTTGAGTAGCGCCGTAGGCGCGTGTCGAAACCAGCCAACGGGCAAGTGTAGCCCGAATTGCCTGATCTCGACACGCCGCCTTCGGCGGCTACTCGATCACCGAGGTGGGTGGGTCAGAGCTTCGTCACCTGGTCGAAGGACAGCTCGACCGGGGTCTCGCGCTCGAAGAGCGAGACGAGCACGGTGAGCTTGCCGCTCTCGGGCTTGATCTCGCTGATCGTGCCCGGCAGGCCCGCGAACGAACCTTCCTTGATGGTGATGGTCTCGCCGACCTCGAAGTCGATCTCGGCGGGGATGACGCGGGCCGCCTGGCCTTTGCCGCCGCCCTTGGCACCGGCCGCGCCCTTCGACGGCGCCTCGACGACCTGCACGAGGCTCTTCAACATGTTGAAAGCCTCTTCGAAGCGCAGCGGGGTCGGGTTGTGCGAGTTGCCCACGAACCCGGTGACCCCGGGAGTGTGCCGCACGACCGACCACGAGTCCTCGTTGAGCTCCATGCGCACGAGCACATAGCCCGGAATGCGCACGCGCGTCACGAGCTTGCGCTGGCCGTTCTTGATCTCGACGACGTCTTCCATCGGAACCTGGACTTCGAAGACGTGGTCTTCCATCGCCATCGAGATCTTGCGGCTCTCGATGTTCTGCTTCACGCGCTTCTCGAAGCCCGCATAGGAGTGGATGACGTACCACTTGCCCGGCTTGCCGCGCAGCTCGCCGCGGAACTCCTCATACGGGTCGACCACGACCTCGTCGTCGGCCTCGACGGTCTCCTCGTCGGTCGCGGCGGCGAGGGCGGCATCCGCCTCCTCGAGCGAGTCGATGTCGAGAGCGTCGTCGACGATCGCGTCGGCTTCCGGGTCGCTCGCTGCGTCGAGGGCGTCGAGCAGTTGCTCGAGTCCCTCCTCGACCGACTGCTCTCCGTCCGGCTCGTCGTCGACGATATGAATGGCGGCATGCTCGGCAGAGTCGACGGAGTGCTCTTCCTGGGCGAGCACATTGCCCTCTTGCGCCTCGTCTTCTTCGGACGACTGCTCGGCGGCCGTCGCGAGGTCGATGTCGCGGCGCTCTTGTTCAGACACGTTGTGGTTCCTTGCTATCGCTGCGGATTCCGCAGGGGTCAGTCGCGGTTCGGGGCTCATGGGATGAAGGCGGCGCCGTCACCGAACACCCAGGCCACAGCCCAGCCGAACACGAAGTCGAGGCCGTAGATGATCGCCATCATGATGACGACGAACACGATGACCACGCCCGTGTAGCTGAGGAGTTCGCGCCGCGTCGGGCGCACGACCTTGGAGAGTTCGGTGAGCACCTGCCGGATGAACAGGGCGACGCGCGCGAACGGGTTGCGCCGCTCGGCGCGATCCCGCTTGGCGTTCGCGACGAGATCCTCGCTCGGCTCGTCGACCACGTTGCGTGCCACGACATCCAACCTTTCATCGGCTCCAGAGCCGTTGTGTGATTCCCGGGTTTGCCCAGAGATTCGCAGGGCGGACAGGACTCGAACCTGCAACCTGCGGTTTTGGAGACCGCTGCTCTACCAATTGAGCCACCGCCCTCGGTTCGCACCCGACCATCCGCCTCAACGGAGCGCGGGCACGACGAAGCTTGGCGTTTTCAGCCAACCGCATCAGTGTACGTCATCCTCACTTGCGTCGAGAATCCGCGTCATAGGCGCCGGAGCCGACAGTCTCTTCTGGTGACGGGGCCTAACCAGCCCGGTCGCACCAACTCATCACCACAACTGCATACGGGCGTACGAGACTGTGATCAGGTTTCAAACGAAGTGACGTAAAAGTCGTCGAACGCGCATAGCCGAAGCTCCCCGGCCCAACCAGCCGTAGCCACGCTCAGGCGCACCTGCTCATAGCCTCCTCGTCCCTATCGGACCAGGAAGGCAAGAGACGTGTTCACCACTGCATACCCGCGCGTGGCGACTCCTCGAAGGGGATCGGCAGCTCGGACCAACCACGGAACGGCACGGCGCCTCGTCGCGACCGTCACCGCATTCGCCCTCGGCGGGGCTTTCGCCCTCGTCGCTCCTCTCTCCGCGACGGCCGACGATCGGCCGGAGTCCTACGCGGAGGGCCAGTTCCTCTCCGGCACGCTCCTCGGCATGGACCTCGGTCGCGTGCTCGCCCTCGACTCGGCCGAGGCGCGCAACGACGGAACTCAGCCGACGCAGACGAGCAAGGACCCGCTCGATGCGGATGTGCTCGAGGACTACGAGATCGCACCCGAGACCTCTCCGCAAGTCGATGTCGGCGATGTGTTGCAGATCGGCCCGGTCGCCCAGTACGCGGAAGCGCACAACGATGGCTCGTCGTTCGGGGCGAGCGGCGCGGTGGCGGATGACGGCGCGATCGGTGTCGGCTCGGACACGAGCACGCCTCCCGCCAACGCGACCTTCGACCTGGAGGCACTGCTCGGGGCCGAGTTCGCGTCGACCCTGGTCGATCTCAAACTCGAGCTGGGGGCGATCGCGGCGACCGCCAACGGTGACCGCAACGTCGCGAGCGGCGACTACAGCCTCGCCAACGCCTACCTGACCTTCTCGAGCCCCGCCATCGCGGATCTCACACCGAAGGTCAACTCGGCACTCGAGGAGGTGCAGGATGCCCTCAATGAGCTAGTCGGATCGAACGGCGCACTCATCGCCGACGTCAACGCACTGCTGACGGGGATCGACCCGCTGCTCAACCTCGTCGGCGGATCGGCGAACGTCACGGCAACGATCAACACGGGTGACCTTCAGAAGCTCGTGAGCTCGATCCTCACCGAGGAGTACGGCGACGGGGCGGTGTCCTTCGACCTCGAGACCGGTGAGGTGCGCGTCGACTTGGCGGCCCTGCTCGGCGGAGATCTCAACAACCTGCCCGAGAACACCGAACTGCTGACCGACGCGATCGTGAACCAGATTCTCAGCGGGATCACCTCGACCGTTTCGACGATCGCCGACCAGGTGGTCGACAAGGTCGAGGAGGCGCTGCACGACGCGACCGTCGACATCCACGCCGACCTCTCGACGAATGTCGCGCAGTCGCCGATCCTGCAAGAGGTCTGCCAGCTGGTCGACCGCATCGTGACGACACCCGTGCTGGGCGACGTCACCCTGGTCGACCGGATCAACGCTCTCACCAACGGGCTCGTCGGGAACCTCACCGACGAACTGCTCGGGGTGGGTGACTTCGTCTTCGACGAGAACGGCGTCGTCAAGCAGATCGTCGGGTTCGTGAACCAGACGGTGCAGGACACGGTGTGCAACACGACATCCACTCCGGTGCTGCCGCTGACGACGAGCGTCGCGCTCGACGTCGAGGCCACGATCGACCAACTGCTCAACGGTGTCGCCGCCGACGCGACGGCCAACGTGAACGTGCTCGGCGTTCCGGTCGGCCTCAGCATCGGCGGACTGCTCGATGACCTCGGCGGCTCCCTGCTCGACGGCTTGTTCGACAGCGATGGTGCCGTCGCCGACCTCATCGCGGCGCTCGACACGACGCTCGTCGCACCCGCGACGGAGGCGCTGCTCGGGTCGGGCGACGGCACCGTCGGCGACGCTCTGCGCGACGTGCTGTCGGTGCGCGTCAACATCAAGGAGACGACCCTGGCGTCGGCGAGCGGCATGGCCGTCGCGAACGGCAGCCTGTTCACCCAGACGGCGGTTCGCGTGAGCGTCCTCGGATCGAGCCTCGCGACGCTCAACCTGGCGCAAGCCACCGTCGGGCCGAACATCACGTCGGTCGTCGACCCGGAAGACCCCGACGGTCCCGGAACTCCGGGCGGCGGCGGACCCGGGGCGGGCAGCCTCGCCTACACCGGGATGGGGATCGCGACGCTCATCGCCGTCATCCTCGCCCTGCTGGCGGCGGGCGCCTATCTGGTGCGGGAGAGCTACCGGCGTAACCGCCCGGCGGTGACGACCGTCGAGTGAATCGGTAGCGCAAACACGAAGCCGGAGTCGCGGGCCTCCCAGCGGGCGACTCCGGCTTCGTGCGTGTTCGGGGCCCTAAGCTGAACCCTCGTGGGACGCATCTCGAAGCGCATCGGGTCCATCGCCGAGTCGGCGACGCTCAAGGTCGACGCGAAAGCCAAGGCACTCAAAGCCGCCGGCCGGCCCGTCGTGAGCTTCGCCGCCGGGGAACCCGACTTCCCGACGCCCGCGCACATCGTCGACGCCGCCGCCGAGGCCGTGCGCGACCCGAAGAACCACCGCTACACGCCCGCGGCGGGGCTGCCCGAAATGCGCGAGGCGATCGCCGCGAAGACGCTTCGCGATTCCGGGCTCGCGGTCTCGCCATCGCAGGTCATCGTGACCAACGGCGGCAAGCAAGCCGTGTATCAGGCGTTCGCGACGCTGCTCGATCCGGGCGACGAGGTGCTCGTCCCGACGCCGTACTGGACGACCTACCCCGAAGCCATCAAGCTCGCGGGCGGCGTTCAGGTGGATGTCTTCGCCGGCGCCGACCAGGGCTACCTGGTGACGGTCGATCAGCTCGAGGCGGCCCGCACGCCGCGCTCGAAGGTGCTGCTCTTCGTCTCGCCGTCGAACCCGACAGGCGCCGTCTACTCCCCCGGGCAGGTCGCCGCGATCGGCGCGTGGGCGCAGGAACACGGCCTCTGGGTGATCAGCGACGAGATCTACCAGAACTTGACCTACGACGGCGTCAAGGCGGTGTCGATCGTCGACGCGTGCCCCGAGCTCGCCGACCGCACGATCCTCGTCAACGGCGTCGCGAAGACCTATGCGATGACCGGCTGGCGCCTCGGCTGGATGGTCGGCCCTGCCGACGCGATCGCCGGCGCCGCCAACCTGCAATCGCACCTGTCGAGCAACGTGTCGAACATCTCGCAGCGGGCGGCACTGGCCGCCCTCACCGGGCCCCAGGACAGTGTCGAGCAGATGCGTCAAGCGTTCGACCGCCGACGCAAGCTCATCGTCGAGGGTCTCAACGCCATCCCCGGCGTCGACTGCCCGGTTCCGCAGGGTGCCTTCTACGTCTATCCGGATGTCACCGGGCTGCTGAATCGCGAGTGGGGCGGGGTCACTCCGACGTCGTCGCTCGAACTCGCCGACATCGTGCTCGAACAAGCGGAGGTCGCGGCGGTGCCGGGCGAGGCGTTCGGCCCGAGCGGCTACTTGCGCTTCTCGTACGCGCTCGGAGACGACGACATCATCGAGGGCGTCAGCCGCCTGCAGAGACTTTTCGGGTAGTCACACACGAAAGAGCCCGGACGCGAAACGCCCGGGCTCTTTCGATGCGGTGACTCAGGCGAAGAACGCCCGGATGTCGCCGACGACGACCTCGGGAACCTCGAGCGAGGCGTAGTGGCCGCCCTTGTCGAACTCACTCCAATGCACGATGTTGTCGTTGTCACGGTCGGCGAAGGTGCGGATGCTCTTGAAGTCGTCCTGGAAGACGGCGACGCCCATCCGGCCGTGGTTGACGACCGGCTCGCCCGCTGCGCGGCCCTCCTCGAAGTGGTACCGCCCCGCGGAGGCGGAGGTGTTGGTGAACCATTCGAGCGAGACCTCGGCGAGGATCGACTCGAGCGGAACGAGGCTCGTGCCGTTGCCGAAGTTCACGAACAGTTCGTTCCACGCGAGCTGGCCGATCGGCGAGTCCGACAGGCCCACCGCGACGGTCTGCGGGCGCGAGGCATTGATCGCGTTGTAGCCGCCGACGGACTGGAACCACTGCATGTGCTCGAGCGCCGCGTAGTCCGCAGGTGCCAGCTTCTCGAACTCGCTCGGGTCACCCGACGGGAACGAGAACGCCTGCAGCACGTGCGAGCCGAGGTAGCCCTTCGGGTTCAGGATGCCGAGCTCGCGTCCGACCATCGAGCCGGCGTCGCTGCCGTGGGCACCGTAGCTCGCGTAGCCCAGCCGGCGCATGAGCGCGTCGAAGGTGCGGGCGACGCGAGCGAGGGTCCAGCCGCGGTCGACGACCGGGGTGCTGAAACCGAAGCCGGGCAGCGACGGGATGACGACCGAGAACGCATCTTCCGCGCGGCCTCCGTGCGCGACCGGGTCGACGAGCGGTCCGATCATGTCGAGGAAGTCGATCACGCTGCCGGGGTAGCTGTGCACGAGCAGCAGCGGGGTCGCATCCTTCTCCTTGGACGGCACGCGCAGGAAGTGGATGGTCTGCCCGTCGATCTCGGTGAGGTACTGCGGGTGGGCGTTGAGCCGCTCTTCGACGGCGCGCCAGTCGAACGTCTTCCACGCTTCGAGGGCTTCGGTCAGCCAGGCGTTCGGAGTACCGTAATCCCAGTCGTCGCCGGGCGCCGGCTGCGGGAGCCGGGTGCGCGCGAGGCGAGCCTGGAGGTCGTCGAGGTCGGCCTGGGCGATCTCGATGCGGAAGGGGCGGATGTCGGCCGGGGCCGTCTTCTTCGTCATGTCTCCTACGGTAGAAGCCGTATAGGAACGTTTCGTTCCTGTTTGTCGATAAAGTTTTCGCATGGCTGACACCTCCGCCCGACTGCTCGCACTTCTCGGGCTTCTGCAGGCTCGTCCCGAGTGGCCGGGCAGCGAACTCGCCGCCCGCCTCGGCGTCACGGGCCGCACGATTCGCAACGACATCGACCGGCTGCGCGCTCTCGGCTATCCCGTCGACGCCGAACGCGGCCCGGCCGGCTTCTACCGGCTCGGCGTCGGCGCGCACCTTCCTCCCCTGCTGCTCGACGACGACGAGGCGATCGCCGTCGCCATCGGACTGCGCACGGCGACGGGGATCGCCGGGGTCGAGGAGTCAACCGCCCGGGCCCTCGCAAAAATCGACCACGTGCTGCCCGCGCATCTGCGCGGCAAAGTCGAGGCGATCGCGTCGGCCGTCGACCGGGGGCCGGTCAACACCGACAGTCCGGCCGAGGACCCCGAGATCGACCCCGCCGTGCTCGCCGGCACCGCCGAGGCGATCCAGCGGGAGGAGTGGATCCGTTTCGACTACCGCGACGAGCCCCGGGTCGTCGAGCCGTACCGGCTCATCAGCTGGCAGCGCCGCTGGTACCTCGTCGGCCGGGACCCCGAGTCGCGGCAATGGGCGACGTTCCGGCTCGACTGGATGACCCTGCGGATGCCGACCCGCCGCCGCTTCACCCCGGCGCCGATGGCCGAGAGCGACTACGTCGACTTCGTCGTGCGCGAGGTCGCGTCAACCGGCTGGAACGTGCACGCTCGCATCCGCGTTCTCGCCTCGAGCGGCGACGTGCTCGCCCGCATCAACCCCGCCGTCGGGGTCGTCGAGGCGATCGGCGACGACGAGTGCGTCCTCGTCACCGGTGCCGACAGCGTCGAGACGATCGCCGTCTACATCGGGATGCTCGGGATGCCGTTCCGGGTCACCGAACCGCCGGAGCTCGTCGAGGCGGTGAAGACGCTCGGCGAGCGCTACGCGGAGGCGGCCGCCGGCTGACGCGTGCGCGGCCTAGGGTGAGGCCGTGGCCCTGCGCTTCGAAGAGCTCGACTTTCAGCAGACCCCGATGGGGGAGCTGTTCCTGCGCCGACGGGTCGAGCCGACGCTCGGGATCAACGTCTACGAGGTGAAGCTCGGCGACGAGTACCTGATGTCGAGCCTCTTCACCGAAGCGGAGGAGCAACTCGCCCACCTCGGGCTCGCCGCGGCGTCGGGCGAGAACCTGAGCGTCTTGGTGGGCGGGCTGGGTCTCGGCTACACCGCGATCGCCGCGCTCGAGCATCCATCGGTGGCGTCACTCGTCGTCGTCGACGCGCTGCCCGCCGTGATCGAATGGCACGAACGCGGTCTGCTGCCGGTATCGGCGCGGCTGACGGGCGACCCGCGCACGCGGCTCGTGCGCGACGACTTCTTCGACCTCATGCGCCGCGACCTCGTGGACGACGCTGCACGCTACGACGCGATCCTGCTGGATGTCGACCACTCGCCGCGGCACAGCCTCGCCCCGGGCCACGCCGACCTCTACACCCCCGACGGGCTGCGGAGCCTCGCCCGCCATCTGCGCGACGGCGGCGTGTTCGCCCTCTGGTCGGACGACCCGCCCGACGACGTGTTTCTCGCCGACCTCGGTGCCGTGTTCGGCTCGACAGCTGCGCACATCGTCGCGTTCGCCAACCCCCTCACCGCGGATACGTCGACCAACACCGTGTACGTGGCCCGCTAGTACTGCGACGGCACCGCGAGCACCGCCATCGTGCAGCGGGAAATGCAGACCAGCTTGCCGTCGTCGTCGGTGATTCGGATCTCCCAGACATGGGTCGTGCGACCGAGCGCGATCACCCGCGCCTCACCGCGCACCCACCCGGCGGCGACCGGCCGAACGTGGTTGGCGTTGATCTCCATTCCCACGCAGTGGAAGTTCTCGCGATCCACGGCGAAGGTCGCCGCCCAGGACGCGAGCGTCTCGGCGAACGCCACCGAGGCACCGCCGTGCAACACCCCGGCGGGCTGACGGGTGCGCTCGTCAACCGGCATCCTCCCGACGAGCGCCTCGTCGGTCAGCTCGGTGAATTCGATGCCGAGGTGCCCGATCATCGTGCCCCGTCCGCTCTCATTCGCGGCCTCGATCGAGGGGGTGCCGAACCAGATGCTCACTCGCCTAGCTTGCGCCATCGCTGTCTTCCCGGCGAGCGTCATTCACGCGCGCGGATTTGCACGGATAGACGCTTCACGCGCGCGGATTGGCGCGGATGAACGTCCTACGCGCGCGCGATGAATGAAGGGCGGGGCCCGCTCAATCCGGGGCGTGGGCGTCGAGGAACTCGTAGACCTCGGTGAGGTCGACGCCCGTGAAGGTGCCCGAGGGCATCGCGGCGAGCAGCGACGAGTTGAGCCGCGCCGACGGCCACGCCTTGTCGGCCCAGCGCGCGGCCAAGGCGGTGTCGGGCTGCCGACAGCACGTCGGGTCGGGGCAGCGCGACGTCTGGCGCCGCCCGGTATCGCGGCCGCGGAACCACTTCACGTGGGCGAACGGCGTGCCGACGCTCACCGAGAAGGCGCCCGACACCGTGCCTTGGATGCTCGACGTGCACCAATACGTGCCCGTCGGCTTGTCGGTGTACTGGTGGTACGGGCTGAACCGGTCTTCGACGGCGAACACCTGCCGCGCGCTCCAGTAGCGGCACACGATCTGCCCTTCGACGGCACCGAGCACGTCGGTCGGAAACAGGGCCCCGTCGTTCTCGTAGGCCTTCGAGATCGTGCCGCTCGCATGCACCTTGAGGAAGTGCACGGGGATCCCGAGGTGCTCGGTCGCGAGATTGGTGAACCGGTGCGCCGCCGTCTCGTAGGTCACGGCGAACGCGTCGCGGAGGTCTTCGACGCTCAGCTCGCGGGCATCCTTCGCGGCTCGCAGGAAGGCGACGGCACTCTCCTCGGGGATCAGCAGGGCGCCGGCGAGGTAGTTCGTCTCGACGCGCTGGCGGAGCAGCTCGACGTAATCGCGTGGCTCCTGTTTGCCGAGCACGTGCGCGGCGAGCGCCTGCAGCAGGGCGGACCGTGGGTCACCGCCGGTCGACTGCCGCACCGGGAGGTAGATGCGGCCGTTGGCGTGGTCGGTGACGCTGCGGGTGGTCTCGGGGAGGTCGGCGACGTAGTGGAGGGTGAAGCCGAGATGCGTCGCGAGGTCGGCGGCGACGCGCTGGCTGAGCGGACCGCCGCGGTGCCCGACGGCGGCGAGCAGATCGCGGGCGATCGCCTCGAGGTCCTCGAAATGGTTGCCCTTCTTGCGCTGTTCGGCGCGCAGCTCGACGTTCGCTCGCCGGGCTTCCTCCGGGGTGGCCGCGCGCTGCTCGTGAACGCGCTTGAGTTCGTCGTGCAGTCCGAGAATCGCCTCGATCGCATCATCCGAGAGGGTCTTCCGGGCGGGAACCGCCGGCAACCCGAGGCTCGCGTAGAGCGGACCCCGTTGCGCGCGCTCGAGAGCGATCTCGAGGGCGGCACGCTTCGACGGCGGTTCCGCGCTCAGTAGGTCGTCGAGCGTGACCCCGAGGATGCGGGCGAGCTTCTGCAACTCCCCGAGCTTGAGTTCGCGCTTGCCGTTCTCGATGACCGACACCTGCGAGGGCGCGCGACCGAGTTCGGCGGCGAGCGCGTCGAGCGTCATCCCGCGATCGGTGCGGAGCTGCCGGATGCGACGACCGACGGTGAGCGGATCGAGCATGTCTTCATCGTTGAGGTCTTCTGCGGGCGAAAGGGCCATGACAGCATCCTGACGGCTCAAATCCTTCGGGGGAATAGAAGAACGCAGAATCTTCTACGGGAGAACCCACAAAAGAGCGACTGCGGGTCCCGCACGCTGGGGTCATGACCTCGAACCAGAACACACAGCACACCGCCCGCGGCGCTCGCCCCGGCGACCAGACCCAGACTGCCGCCGACCTCGAGACGGAGTGGGCGGCCGACCCGCGCTGGAGCGACGTCAAGCGCGACTACACCGCGCAGGATGTCATCGACCTGCGCGGCCCAGTGCGCGAAGAGCGCACCCTCGCGCGACGGGGTGCCGAGAAGCTCTGGGAGCTCATCCAGGACAACGACGACCCGAACGAGTGGGTCTCCGCCCTCGGCGCCCTCACCGGCAACCAGGCCGTGCAGCAGGTGCGCGCCGGGCTCAAGGCGATCTACCTCTCGGGCTGGCAGGTGGCGGCCGACGCGAACCTGTCGGGCCAGACCTACCCCGACCAGAGCCTCTACCCGGCCAACTCGGTGCCCGCCGTCGTGCGGCGCATCAACAACGCGTTGCTGCGCACCGGGCAGATCGAGGACGCGGCACCGGCCGCCGGCGACTGGATGGTGCCGATCGTCGCGGATGCCGAAGCCCGCTTCGGCGGACCGCTCAACGCCTACGAACTCATGAGCTCGATGATCGAAGCCGGTGCCGCGGGCGTGCACTGGGAAGACCAGCTGGCGAGCGAGAAGAAGTGCGGGCACATGGGCGGCAAGGTGCTCATCCCGACCAGCCAGCACATCCGCACCCTCAACGCGGCGCGTCTCGCCGCCGACGTCGCGGGCGTGCCGACGATCGTGATCGCCCGCACGGATGCCCTCGCCGCGACCCTGCTGACGAGCGACCACGACGAGCGCGACCGCCCGTTCACGACCGGCGAGCGCACCGCCGAAGGCTTCTACACCGTGCAGAACGGCATCGGTCCGGTGCTCGCTCGCGGGCACGCCTACGCCCCCTACGCCGACCTGCTCTGGGTGGAATCCGACAAGCCCAACCTCGAGCTGGCGCGGGAGTTCGCGGAGAGCATCCACGCCGAGTTCCCCAACCAGAAGCTCGCGTACAACTGCTCGCCGTCGTTCAACTGGAAGCAGCACCTCGATGACGACCAGATCGCGAAGTTCCAGCGCGAGCTGTCGGCGATGGGCTACGCGTTCCAGTTCATCACCCTCGCCGGCTTCCACGCCCTCAACCACTCGATGTTCGAGCTGGCCACCGGGTACCGCGACCGCCAGATGAGCGCCTACGTCGAACTGCAGGAGGCCGAGTTCGCTTCCGAGGCCTACGGCTACACGGCGACGAAGCACCAGCGCGAGGTGGGCACCGGCTACTTCGACCAGATCGCGACCGCCCTCAACCCGTCGAGTGCGACCCTCGCGCTCGTGGGCTCCACCGAGTCGGAACAGTTCCACTGAGCACCGATAGACCCGAGGGGTCGGGAATGGGTGTTCTCGACCTCGAGATTCCCCCATCTGTGACCCCTCGATCCGAGAAGAACGGAAGAAGACAAGACACCATGGATATCCGCATCGAGATCAACGGGCCGACCGGTGAACGCTACGACGAGATCCTCAGCCCTGAGGCGCTCGAGTTCCTCACCCGGCTGCACGATCTCTTCCTCGGACGGCGGCAAGAGCGCCTCTCGGGGCGCATGCTGTTCCGTCAGGCAATCGACAACGGGCGCAACCTGCGGTTCCTCGACGATGAGAACGACATCCGTCGCAACCGATCGTGGCGGGTCGCCGGCCCGGGCCCGGGGCTTCACGACCGCCGCGTCGAAATCACCGGCCCGACCGACCGCAAGATGACGGTGAACGCCCTCAACTCGGGCGCGAAGGTGTGGCTGGCCGACTTCGAGGATGCGACGAGCCCCACCTGGACGAACATCGTCGAGGGTCAGATCAACCTGTTCGACGCGATCCGCCGCCAGGTCGACTTCACCTCCCCCGAGGGCAAGGAGTACCGGCTCGGCAGCGAGACCCCGACGATCGTCGCCCGCCCGCGCGGCTGGCATCTCGTCGAAAAGCACTTGCGCTACACCGACCAGGCGGGCACTCGTCAGCCGGCATCGGCATCCCTCGTCGACTTCGGGCTGTACTTCTTCCACAACGCCGCCGAGTTGATCGACCGCGGCACGGGGCCGTACTTCTACCTGCCGAAGCTCGAGAACCACCTCGAAGCGCGGCTGTGGAACGACGTCTTCACGTTCGCGGAGAGCTACCGCGGCATCCCGCACGGCACGATCCGCGCGACGGTGCTCATCGAGACCATCACGGCCGCGTTCGAGATGGAGGAGATCCTCTACGAGCTGCGGGACCACTGCGCCGGACTCAACGCCGGCCGCTGGGACTACGTGTTCTCGATCATCAAGAACTTCCGCGGGCGGGGAGCCGGCTTCGTGCTGCCCGACCGCAAGCAGATCACGATGACGACGCCGTTCATGCGGGCCTACACCGAGTTGCTCGTCGCGACCTGCCACCAACGCGGTGCGCACGCGATCGGCGGCATGAGCGCGTTCATCCCGAACCGCCGCGACCCCGAGGCGACAGCCGCCGCGCTCGACCAGGTAGCCGCCGACAAGCGCCGCGAGGCGACCGATGGCTTCGACGGCACCTGGGTGGCGCATCCCGACCTCGTGCCGACCGCCTACGCGGAGTTCGATGCTGTGCTCGGCGACCGGCCCAACCAGGTGGACCGCCTGCGCGACGACGTGCAGGTCACGGCCGCCGACCTCGTCGATCTCACGATCGACGGCGAGGTGACGGATGCCGGCGTGCGCGCCAACGTGTCGATCGCGCTCCGCTACCTCGAGGCGTGGCTGCGCGGCACGGGCGCGGTGGCGCTCGACGGTCTCATGGAAGATGCCGCAACCGCCGAGATCTCCCGGTCGCAACTCTGGCAGTGGGCGGCCCAACGGGTGAGAACGACGGAAGGCACCCTCGTGACGCGGGAGTGGATCGAGCGCATCCTCATCGACGAGCTCGACCGGCTGAGCCCCTCAACAGCGAGCGGCGAGGAGGGCAACCGATTCGAGGATGCTGCCGCGATCTTCCGCGATGTGACGCTCGAGGACGACTTCCCGCCGTTCCTCACCATCCCGGCCTACACCCGATACCTCGTCGACGTGGCGCCCACCCCGACGGCGGTGGCGGCATGATCCGCGTCGTGCTCGCCGGCTCGACACCGCAGGAACGGGCCACCATCGCGAGTGCTCTCGCGGGGCGGCTCGGCCTCCCGGCGGGTGACGGCTTCGTGCTCGCCGATCCTCCGGCCGACCCGCGTGCGTTCGACGCCGAACTCGCTCGGCGCGGGATGGAGGTGGACGCCCTCGTGCATCTCGGCGGTGCCCCCGAGTCGTTGCTCGACCACTACCGTCGCGCGATCATCGAGTGCCGATCAGCTGACGTCGACGACATCCTCTCCGCCTTGCGGGAGGCTTTCGCTGCAGCCGCTGGGTGATATCCGGTTCCTAACTCTTACTCGCGACGACCTTTATCGCTCCAGAAGAGTCGATGAGTCGTCTGAGTGAGAGTTAGCAACCCGTCAGGCGTTCTCCTTGCGGAAGGTGCGTTGTCCCAGGTACACGAACACGACGAAGATGACGACCGCCCAGATCGTGCCCCACAGCGCGGGTTGCCCGAAGTCGCCGACGAACACCGCACGGATGCCTTCTACGACGCTCTTCGTCGGAATGACGTCGCTGATCGTCTGCAGCCATTGCGGCCCGAGCGACATCGGCAGCAGGATGCCCGACAGCAGCAGCACGGGCATCGCGATCGAGTTGAGCAGCGGCGCCATGACGTCTTCGCTCTTCGTCGTGAGGGCGAGGGCGTTGGAGGCGGCCGCACAGGCGGCGCCGAGCAGCACGGTGAGCAGCAGCCCGTAGAGCATCCCAGGCACCGACGCGCGCAAGCCGAACGCGAAGCCGAGCGAGATGAGCACGACGCCCTGCACGATCAATTGCACGACATCCCGAAGGATGCGGCCGAGCAGCAGCGCCGTGCGGCTCGCCGGGGTCACCCGCTCGGCCTCGATCACACCCGCCCGCCACTCGGCGATGAGGCCGAAGCCGGCGAAGAGCGCCCCGAAGAGTCCCAGCTGCACGAGCAGGCCGGGCACGAAGATCACGTAGGCGTTGTCGACCCCGAACTGCGACGCGAGCGGCTCGAGCAGCGGGCCGAACAGCACGAGGTAGAGGATCGGTTGCATCAGCCCGATGATCACCCACGCGGGGTTGCGCAGCGCGATGCGCAGCTGGCGCCAGAAGACCACCCAGGTCTCGCGGAGGAAGGCTTGTGCCGGGGAACCAGCCGGGCGGGTGTCGTGGAGCGTGGTCATCAGGCGTCCTCTCGCAGGGAGCGACCGGTCACGGTCAGGAATACGTCGTCGAGGGTCGGGCGACGCACTTCGATGGAGTCGAGCGCGACCTTCTGCCGGTCGAGTTCGCGCAGCAGACCGGCGAGTTCGGTGCCGGCGCGGGGAACGCGCAAGCTCACGGTGAGGTCGACGACGTCGGCGGTCGCGCCGGACACGAGCGCCGAGAGTGCGGTCGCGGCCTCGCCCACCTGGGTGCCGTCGGCGACGGTCAGCTCGATGAGGTCGCCCGCGATCTGTCGCTTGAGTGCCTCGGGCGTGTCGCTCGCGACGATCTCACCATGGTCGATGACGAGGATGCGATCGCACAGCGCGTCTGCCTCGTCGAGGTAGTGGGTGGTGAGGAACACCGTCGCGCCCCGCTCGGTGCGCAGGGCAGAGATGTGCGTCCACAGGTTGGCGCGTGCCTGCGGGTCGAGCCCCGTCGTCGGCTCGTCGAGGAAGACGAGGGTCGGATCGTGCACGAGACCCATCGCGATGTCGAGCCGCCGACGCTGCCCGCCGCTCATCGCGCCCGGCTTCCGGGTCCAGAGCCCTTCGAGGTCGAGCTGGTCGAACAGCTCGCGCCCGCGCTTCTCGGCTTGAGCTTTCGGGATGCCGTACAGCCGGCCGTGGTCGACGACCTCTTCACCGGCGAGCGCTTCGGGTGACGTCGAGCCCGACTGGGAGACGTACCCGATGTTGCGGCGCACGTCGGCGGACTGTGTCGCGACGTCGAACCCCGCCACCGTCGCCGTGCCCGCGGTCGGGGTGAGGAGCGTCGTCAGCATCCTCAGGGTCGTCGTCTTGCCCGCGCCGTTCGGACCGAGGAAGCCGACGATCTCGCCCCGCTCGACGTCGAGGTCGACGCCGGCGACGGCCTTGACGGCGACCTTCTCGCGGCCCTTTCGGGTCTGGAAACTGCGCGCGAGTCCGCGTGCGTGGATCATTCGTTCTCCTCGTGAATCACCCGCGCCACCGGCTGGCGCAGAATCGTGCGGAACTTCGCCGGATCGGCCCGGCGAGCGTCGCTGAAGTAGATCTCGTGATGACGGCCGGTCATCGTCAGCCCCTTCTCCGGGATGAACTCGTCGTGCAGCCGCGCGAGCGTCGGCCCCTCGTCGTCGAACGGTCCCCGATGCAGTGTCTGCACGCAAAGCCCCTCGTCGAGCTGTTCGAGTCTGACGCCATCCACCGTCAGTGCGGCGACCGCGTCGTCGTCGACCCACTCGGGCACGAGGTTGAGAATCGTCCAGTGCCACTGCGCCTTGTCGCGGCGATCGGTGAAGGCGGCCATGTCGGATGCCGACCACAGGGCTTCGAGCGGCGGGACGACGTAGTCACGCCCGGCCTTCTTGCTCGCGAACTTCAGCGGGTAGGCGACCGAGTAGATCTTCTCGATCGCGTCGCGGTAGGGCTGCGTGTTGGGGTCGCCCTGCCCGTCAACGGCGAGGTACCGGAGCGGAGGCAGCTCGAGGATGCGGAACGCCCCCGCCTTCGCGCGGTACGAATCCATCGACGTCTTGACGTCGATCTTGGCGTGCGCCATCTCACCTCCCTTGTTCAAACTTGATTATTCAAGATTGAACACCTCGCGGTCAAGTCCGGCGATCGATCCCCAAGCGACGGGCGTACTCGGCGCTCTCGGCCGCCATCCGCCACCCGGGATCATCCGGCGGCGGCTCGAAACCCCAGTCGCGCACGACGCCGTCAACCGCGAAGACGAGCGCACCGGCGCGCACCTCGGCGGCGTGCTCGACCAGCCACGCCACCTGGGCCCGCGCGAGCCCCAGCTCGAGCCCGAGTTCGGCGAGCACGTGCGGCGGCACACTCCGGTTGCCCGCGAGGTGCGCTTGCTTGGTGAGGATCGCCTGCACGGCCAGACCGAACGCCGCGATGCGCCGGTCGAGCGCTTCGAGGTAGCGCTCGCGACTGAGGAACGGGGCGAAGGTCACCGCGACGCGAAGCGGCAGCGCATCCCCCGGATCCGGTACCGTCTCGATCGCGTTGAGCACCAGCCGATCGTGCTCATCCACCCCTGCCGGAGTCGCGGTGTAGACCGCGACCGGCCGACCGCCCTCCTCCATCACGAGATCGTGCCGCTCCACCGACCCGTCTCGCTCGAGCGACGTGAGCATCGAGTAGATCGAGCCCGGGTTGAGGTGGGCCCACTGCTCGACCTCCCAGGAGAGCAGCTCTCGGCGCAGCTGGTAGCCGTTCGCGGGGCCGAAGATGCGCACGACACCCAGCACCAGAATCCGGGTCGTGAGCGCCGACATGCCGTCAGTCTACGTTCGTGCTCAAAGTTGAACACCGACGACGGCGTCGGGCCGCTTCACAGCGACACACCCACGAAGACGGGCTCGGGCTGCAGGTTGACGCCGAACTCGGCGAGCACGCGGGTCTGGATGTAGCCGGCCAGTTGCACGACCTCCGCCGCGGTCGC
>CBFGZU010000024.1:0-24835 GCA_965653335.1 uncultured Pseudolysinimonas sp. | reverse complement strand
ACGACGATGCCGAGCGGCTGGAGGCGGGGGGAGAGGCCGCGGCGGATCTCCTCGATCGCGCGGAGGGCACGGTCGGCGGCGGCGACCGAGAACAAGCCGGGTTCGGTGACGACGGCGACGCGGTCGGATGCCGCCCACGCCGTGCGGGTGAGCGCGTTCAGGGAGGGGGCACAGTCGATGAGCACGAGTTCGTAATCGCGCTCGACGTGGGCGAGGGCTTCTTCGAGTTTCCAGATGTCGCGGATGCTGGGATGCGGTCCGTCGAAGTTGATGGCCGACGGCGAGCCGATGAGCACATCGACGACGCCCTGCCGGCTCTTCGTCCAGCCGCTCTTCGCGATCGCCGCGCGCACGACTTTCTCTTTCGGCGAGGCGAGCACGTCGGCGATGTTGAGGTGGCCGGCGACGTCGATGTCCATTCCCGTCGAGACGTCGGACTGCGGGTCGAGGTCGACGACGAGGGTCGACAACCCTCTCGCGAAGGCGGCGGAGGCGAGCCCGAGCGTGACCGTGGTCTTCCCCACGCCCCCTTTGAGAGAGCTGACGCTGAGCACATGCACGAATAGGGAGCCTACCTTCAGTACCCTGAGAGGAGCGTCACCGCCGCCGGTCCCGTCGCCCGCTCGAGAGGAATCCATGTTCCGCAAGATCCTGGTCGCGAACCGTGGTGAGATCGCGATCCGGGCCTTCCGGGCCGCGTACGAGCTGGGGGCCAAGACGGTGGCCGTCTACCCGTACGAGGATCGCAATTCGCTCCACCGGCTGAAGGCCGACGAGGCGTACCTGATCGGCGAGGAGGGGCACCCGGTTCGGGCGTACCTCGATGTCGCCGAGATCATCCGGGTCGCCACGGAGTCGGGAGCCGACGCCATCTACCCGGGCTACGGCTTCCTGTCCGAGAACCCCGACCTCGCGGAGGCGGCGGCGCAGAACGGGATCACGTTCATCGGACCGGGTCGCAGCGTGCTCGAGATGGCCGGCAACAAGGTCACCGCGAAGGAGCACGCGATATCGGCGGGAGTGCCGGTGTTGCGGTCGACACCGGCGACGACCGATATCGATGCGCTGATTAAGGGCGCCGACGAGATCGGCTTCCCCGTGTTCGCCAAGGCGGTCGCGGGGGGCGGCGGTCGCGGGATGCGACGCGTCGACTCACGAGACGAATTGCGTGAAGCGCTCGAGGCGGCGATGCGCGAAGCCGACAGTGCGTTCGGCGACCCGACGATGTTCATCGAGCAGGCCGTCGTGCGCCCGCGACACATCGAGGTGCAGATCCTCGCCGACAGCAGCGGCGAGATTGTCCACCTCTTCGAGCGCGACTGCTCGGTGCAGCGGCGCCACCAGAAGGTCGTCGAGATCGCGCCGGCCCCGAATCTCGACGAGGGGATCCGGCAGGCCATGTTCCGCGACGCCGTCGCGTTCGCCGCGTCGATCGGCTACGTCAACGCCGGAACGGTGGAGTTCCTGCTCGACACGGCGGGGGAGCGCGCCGGGCAGCACGTCTTCATCGAGATGAACCCGCGCATCCAGGTCGAGCACACGGTCACCGAAGAGGTGACGGATGTCGACCTGGTCCAGTCGCAGATGCGCATCGCGGCGGGAGAGACCCTCGCCGAACTCGGCCTGACGCAGGACCAGATCCAGTTGCACGGGGCGGCCCTGCAGTGCCGCATCACGACGGAGGATCCGGCATCCGGATTCCGCCCCGACACCGGCAAGATCACCACCTACCGTTCGCCGGGTGGCGCGGGGGTGCGACTCGACGGCGGCACCGTTGCGGCCGGGGCGCAAGTGTCACCGCACTTCGACTCGATGCTCGTGAAGATGACCTGCCGGGGCCGCGACTTCGCCGCGGCCGTTCGTCGTGCGCGTCGCGGCCTCGCCGAGTTCCGCTTGCGTGGTGTGACCACCAACATCCCGTTCCTCCAGGCCGTGCTCGACGACCCCGACTTCGTCGCGGGCGACCTCTCGACGGCGTTCATCGAGGAGCGACCCTGGCTCGTGCGCGGTCGGGAATCGCGTGACCGCGGCTCGAAGATCCTCAACTGGCTCGCCGAGGTCACCGTCAACCAGCCCAACGGCGACGGGGAGGGAGTCCTCTCGCCCGCCCTGAAGCTTCCCGCGATCGACCTCGAGACCCCGGCACCCGAGGGTTCGCGACAGCGACTGCTCGAACTCGGGCCCGCCGGGTTCGCCGCAGCCCTGCGTGCGCAGACTCCGCTCGCGGTGACCGAGACGACCTTCCGCGACGCGCACCAATCGCTGCTCGCGACCCGGGTGCGCACGACGGATCTCGTCGCGGTGCTGCCGCACGTCGCCCGGATGACGCCGGGACTGCTCTCGATCGAGGCGTGGGGCGGGGCGACCTACGACGTCGCCCTGAGGTTCCTCGGAGAAGACCCGTGGGAGCGGCTCGCCGCGATGCGCGAGGCGCTGCCGAACGTCGCCATCCAGATGCTCCTGCGCGGACGCAACACCGTCGGCTACACGCCCTACCCGACGGAGGTGACCGACGCGTTCGTGACCGAGGCGGTGGCGACGGGCGTCGACATCTTCCGCATCTTCGACGCCCTCAACGACGTCGGCCAGATGAGGCCCGCGATCGACGCCGTGCTGGGCACGGGCACCGCGGTCGCCGAAGTCGCGCTGTGCTACACGGGTGATCTGCTCGACCCGGCCGAGACGCTCTACACGCTCGATTACTACCTGAAACTCGCCGAGCAGATGGTGACGGCCGGGGCCCACATCCTCGCCGTCAAAGACATGGCGGGGCTGTTGCGCGCCGGTGCGGCCGAGAAACTCGTCGCCGCGCTGCGCGAGAACTTCGACGTTCCGGTGCACGTGCACACCCACGACACCGCGGGGGGACAGCTCGCGACGCTGCTCGCGGCATCCCGGGCCGGGGCGGATGCCGTCGACGCCGCGAGTGCTCCGATGGCCGGCACGACGAGCCAGCCGAGCCTCTCGGCGCTCGTGGCCGCGACCGCTCACACCGAGCGCGACACTGGCATCTCCCTCGACGCGGTGAGCGACCTCGAGCCGTACTGGGAGGCCGTGCGCCGCGCCTACCGGCCTTTCGAGTCCGGTCTGCCCGGTCCCACGGGGCGGGTCTACCGTCACGAGATCCCGGGCGGGCAGTTGTCCAACTTGCGTCAGCAGGCCATCGCCCTCGGCCTCGGGAATCAGTTCGAGAAGATCGAGGACTACTACGCCGCTGCGAACCGCATCCTCGGTCGTATTCCCAAAGTCACACCATCCTCGAAGGTCGTCGGCGACCTCGCCCTGCAACTCGCGGCTTCGAACGCCGACGCGGCTGACTTCGAGCGAAACCCCGGCAAGTACGACATCCCCGACTCCGTCATCGGCTTCATGGCCGGGGAACTCGGCGACCTGCCCGGAGGCTGGCCGGAGCCGTTCCGTTCCAAGGTGCTGGCCGGACGGGAGATCAAGATCGGCGTGACCCCGCTCGAGCCCGCCGACATCGCGGCGCTCGACGGCGAGTCGTCCGAGCGCCGGGCGGCGCTCAACCGCTTGCTGTTCGCGGGCCCGACGACGCAATTCGAGCAGGTGCGCGAACAGTTCGGCGATCTCTCCGTCGTCGAGACGATCGACTATCTCTACGGCCTGCGTCCGGGCGTCGAGCACACGGTCGTCATCGAGCCGGGCGTTCATTTGCTGATCACCCTGGAGGCGATCGGCGAAGCCGACGCTCAGGGCATGCGCACCGTCATGACGACGATCAACGGGCAATTGCGTCCCGTGTTCGTGCGCGACCTGTCGATCACGGTCGAAACCCACGCGGCGGAGAAAGCGGATGCCGCCGTCGCGAGCCAGATCGCGGCACCGTTCTCGGGCGTCGTCACCCTCAAGGTCGCCGAAGGCGACACCGTGACCGCCGGGCAGCCCATCGCGTCGATCGAGGCGATGAAGATGGAAGCCGCCATCACGACGCCCCTCGCGGGAACCGTGAAGCGACTCGCGATCCGTGCCACCGAGCAGGTCGAAGCCGGCGACCTGCTCGTCGTGGTCGAATAGCAGGATGCGCCAGGATCACGACGACGATCTCACCACCGCGTTGCCGCCCAGTCTGACCGTCGACCTGCAGCTTCCGGAGCCGGTTCACGAGGCCGCACCGGAGGAATCGGTCGTCGCGATCGACGCCGTCCCTGTGAGCCCCGCCGGTGCGGTGATCCCGACCATGTCGATCGAGATCGTGGCGACGGAGGCTCCCGCCCCGGCCGAAGACGCCGCTGAGCCGGCGGCCGAGCCGATCCCGGTCGTTCCGTTTCCCGAGGAACCCGCCGAGACCGCGCCCGCGAGGGTTGCAGCGGTGAAGGCGGGCGATCCCGCCACCGGAACGCCCGTCAAGCCCGGGCGTCGGCCCGGCAAACCCGGCCGCAAGCCCGCGCCGGAGGGAACGTGGCGCCATGCGGTCTACGCCGCGACCTTTCACCTCGTGAACCTCGGCGATTCGGCGCCGGTGCGGGCTCGCAAAGCGCTCGACCGCCGGATCGCGAGGGCGCTCTCCGATCGGCCGCGGTTCGTTCCCGTGCTCAGCCGCAAGGGAGGCGTCGGCAAGACGACAGTGACCGCGCTGCTCGGCATGGCATTGGCGGATCAGCGTGAGGATCGCGTGCTCGCGATCGACGCCAACCCCGACCGCGGCACCCTCGCCGATCGGGTTCCGCGGCAGACGCGGTCGACCGTGCGCGACATCGTGCTGCACGCCCCCGAGCTCGGCCGATTCGACGACCTGTCGGCCCACATCTCCCAGGACGCTACGGGGCTCGATGTCGTCGCGTCCGACGCCGACCCGCTCGCCGCCGAAGCCTTCGACGACGGGGGATACAACGTCGTCGCCGACGTAGTGTCTCCCCACTACGGCATCGTCCTCACGGACAGCGGCACGGGTGTCGTCCATTCCGTCGTTCGCGCCACCCTGCAGCGCGCCGACTCCGTCGTCGTGGTGTCCGGCGGGAGCATCGACGAGGCCCGACTCGCCTCCGAGACCCTCACCTGGCTGGAGGCGAACGGGTACGGTGACCTCGTCGCTAACGCGGTCGTCGCGCTCAACGCTTCGACGCAGGGCACCGACCTCGGTCGGCTCGACGACATCGAGAAGCATTTCCGTTCGCGCGTGCGAGCCGTCGTGCGTATTCCCTACGACGCGGAACTCGCGGCCGGCTCAGTCGTGCGCTACGAGGCGCTGCGCCCCTTCACCCGGGAATCGGCTCGGCAACTCGCCGCGTTGGTCGTCGACGGCTTGCCGTCGGCGACGGATGAACGCCGTGTCGACGGCTTACCGTCAGCGACGGATGAACGCCGTGTCGACGGCAAGCCGTCGACAAAGGGCACGAGCGAATCCGACGAACGCCCGGGAGAGGCACGGTGACCGAACGGCAGATCCGGCTCTTCGGTGACCCGGTGCTGCGGTCGCCGACCGATCCGATCGCGATCGTGCCCGGCGACCCCCGGCTCGCCGCCCTCGCCGCCGACCTCGTCGACTCGGTCACCCCCGACGGCCGGGCGGGCGTCGCGGCGAACCAGATCGGCGTCGGACTCCGTGCCTTTAGCTACAACATCGACGGAGTCATCGGTTACGTGTTCAACCCCGTCCTCGAAGTCGCCGGCGAACCCGAACTCGTCGACGAGGGCTGTCTCTCGGTGCCCGGCTTCTTCTTTCCGCGATCACGTCACCCGTGGGCCCGGGTCACCGGGGTGGACGCCGAGGGCGACCCCGTGGATGTCTCGGGCGAGGGGCTGATGGCCCAGGCCCTCCAGCACGAGTGCGACCACTTGGACGGGAAGCTCTATATCGAAGGACTCGATCCGGAGACCAAGCGCGAAGCCATGCGCGCGATTCGTCAGGCGCCGTGGTTCGTTGCGCCGTGAATCGGCGGCGGCAGGGTGCCGACGAGATCAGTGGATGAGCGATTCGCCTTTCGTGGCGGGTTGCTCGTACATGGCTTCGATCTGAGCGGCGAAGTCGGTCATGATCGGGCCGCGCTTGATCGACATCTTCGGCGTGAGGTGGCCGCTGGCTTCCGTGAACTCGGTGGCGAGGATCGTGAACTTGCGGATCGATTCGGCGCGCGAGACGCGAGCGTTCGCGGCATCCACCGCTCGCTGCACCTCGGCGACGACCTTCGGGTTCGTCGCCGCTTCCTGAAGTGACATCGTCGCCTCCTCCCCGCTGCTGTTGAGCCACGACGGAAGCATCTCCGGGTCGAGGGTCACGAGTGCCGAGATGAACGGTCGCTGATCTCCGACGACGACGATCTGACCGATGATCGGATGGGCGCGGATCGGATCTTCGAGAATCGCGGGCGCGACGTTCTTGCCCGCGGCTGTGACGATAATCTCCTTCTTGCGTCCCGTGATCGAGAGGTAGCCGTCCTCGTCGAGCTGACCGAGGTCGCCCGTCTTGAACCACTCGCCCTCGAAGGCTTCCTCCGTCGCCTTCGGGTTCTTCCAGTAGCCGTCGAAGACTGCGATTCCCTTGACGAGCACTTCGCCGTCGTCGGCGATCTTGAGCCCGTTGCCGGGGAGCGCGGGACCGACGGTGCCGATCTTGAACTTCGTCGTGAGGTTGACGGTCGCGGGCGCCGAGGTCTCGGTCAGGCCGTAGCCCTCGAGGATGCGCACATCGAGACTGCGGAAGAAGTGGCCCAGGCGGGTGCCGAGCGGGGCACCGCCCGAGACGGCGTAGCGCACGTTGCCCCCCATGACGGCCCGGAGCTTGCCGTAGACGAGCTTGTCGAAGAGCGCGAACCGCAGCTTCAGCCCCAGGGGCACCTTGCCGCTGTCGAGCGCCTTCGAGTGCTCGATCGCCGTCTCGACGGCCTTGCGGAAGATCTTGCCCTTGCCTCCGGCTTCGGCTTTCTGCTCGGCAGAGTTGTAGACCTTCTCGAAGACGCGCGGCACGGCGAGCAAGAATGTCGGCTTGAACGATCCGAGCGACTCGACGAGGCGCTTGGTGTCGCCCTGATGGCCGACCTTCACGCCGGCATGCACGGCGAGGATCGAGATGAAGCGCGCGAAGACGTGCGCCGTCGTGATGAATAGCAGGGTCGACGATCCGGGTGCCACGACGTCGCTCATCGCGACTGCGGCGTTGCGGCTGAGCTCGACGAAGTTGGAGTGGGTGAGGATGCAGCCCTTGGGCGTGCCCGTCGATCCGGAGGTGTAGATGAGCGTCGCGACATCCTTGCCGGTCGCGAGGGAGCGACGCTCCTCCAGGTCGGCGTCGGAAACCCCGTCGCCCGACGCGGCGAGTTTCTCGAGGTCGCCGAGGTGCATCTGCCAGACCGTGGAGACCTCGGGAACGTCGCCACGGATCTCGTCGAACCGGCTGAAGTGCTCGGCGGTCTCGACGATGATGCTCGTCGCTTCCGAATCGGCGAGCATGTACTGGATCTGCGACGGAGCGGAGGTCTCGTAGATCGGCACGATCACGGCGCCCGCGAACGCGGCGGCGAAGTCGACGAGGGTCCACTCGTAGCGCACCTTGCACATGAAGCCGATCTTGTCGCCCGGCTTGACCCCGGCCGAGATGAACCCCTTGGCAAGGGCGACCACCTGACGGTGGAACTCCTTCGCCGAAACGTCGTTCCACCCGCCATCGGCGGTCGGGAGCGCGAACAGCGCGTCACCGGGGTTCGTGGCCACCCGGTCGACGAGGAGATCGGTGAAGTTCGCGTTCGGGTCGGGCGCAACGACGGCGGGGGTGAATGTCTCGTTCAGGGCGACGCTCCTTCGGGCCGTGGTGGTGAGCCCGATCTTACCCGTGCCGATGTGACCCCACCACGGAATTAGGCTGGGTCGAATGCACGCCATCGGGATCGACATCGGGGGAACCAAGGTCGCCGGCGCCCTCGTGACCGAAGCGGGCGACATTCTTCGTCGCGAGCGGCGACCGACCCCGGCGAGCGACGCCGCCGCGATCGTCGACGTCGTCGTCGACCTCGTGCGCGAACTCGGCGAGGGTGAGGACGTGATCGCGGTCGGCGTCGCGGCGGCGGGATTCATCGACGCCGCCCAGTCGACCGTCTACTACGCCCCCAACATCAACTGGCGCCACGAGCCGTTCCGCGATCGGCTCGCCGCCCGGCTGCCCGGGCTCGACATCACGATCGACAACGACGCCAACGCCGCCGGGTGGGCGGAGTACCGTTTCGGCGCGGGGCGCGGGACGACCGATATGACGATGCTGACGATCGGCACCGGCGTCGGCGGGGCCATCGTGACCGACGGTCGCCTCCTGCGCGGAGGGTACGGCGCTGCCGGAGAGATCGGTCACCTGCGCGTCGTGCCGGGCGGGCATCCCTGCGGGTGCGGTCAGAAGGGTTGCATCGAACAGTACGGATCGGGCCGTGCCCTGATGCGGTTCGCGGGGGAGATCGCGGATGCCGGGGGCATCGGCGAGTCGCTCGCTCAGGCCCGCGACGCCAACGGCGGCATCCTCGACGGCCCGATCGTCGCGCAGCTCATCGCCGACGACGACCCGGGCGCGCTCGCGGCGCTTCGCGAACTCGGGGAGTGGCTGGGCCAGGCGTGCGCGTCGATCGGAGCGATGCTCGACCCGCAGGTGTTCGTCTTCGGTGGGGGAGTGGCGGTCGCCGGCGACCGCTTGCTCACCCCGGTGCGGGAGGCGTTCCTTGCCCACGTGCCCGCGCGCGGCTTCCATCCGGAACCTCGATTCGTCGTCGCCCAGCTCGTCAACGACGCCGGAGTGGTCGGAGCCGCCGACCTCGCCCGCATCCACGCGACCGCCGGATCCGACGGATCCCGCGTGAGCCGGGCCGAATAGACTGGCTCGCGGTGCCTCCCCTCTACTGGTTGATCAAGTTCGTGCTGCTCGGGCCGTTCGTGCACACGGTGTACCGTCCGTGGATCGTCGGCGACGAGAACATCCCCGAATCCGGGCCCGTCATCATCGCGAGCAATCACCTGTCGTTCGTCGACTCGATCTTCCTGCCATTGCTCGTCGACCGGCACATCGTGTTCCTCGCCAAGAGCGAGTACTTCACCGGCACGGGCATCAAGGGGTGGTTCAGCCGCTTCTTCTTCTCCGGAGTCGGCCAGGTGCCGATCGATCGGTCGGGAGGGAAAGCATCCGAAGCCGCCCTCGATGCCGGACTCGGCGTGCTCGCCCAAGGCCGCCAGCTGGGGATCTACCCCGAGGGCACCCGCAGCCCCGACGGTCGCCTCTATCGCGGCCGCACCGGGATCGCGCGCATGCTTCTGGAGTCGGGGGCGACGGTGCTGCCGGTCGCGATGATCGACACCGACAAGGTGCTACCGACCGGAACCTACTTTCCGAAGTTGCGCAAGGTGGGCGTCGTCGTCGGCGAGCCGATGGACTTCTCACGGTTCGCCGGCATGGAGGGCGACCGATTCGTGCTGCGTTCCATCACCGACGAGATCATGCACGAACTCTCGAGACTGAGCGGGCAGGAGTATGTCGACGTCTACGCGAGTTCGGTGAAGAGGAGCGCGAGGCCCGCTGTCCGACGGTGACCGCGCGCGCCGACTAGGCTGAGCGGCTGGGCCGCGTGAGTTTCGCACGACGAGCCGAGCAAATCGAGTAGTAGGCATCCTCCAGTAGAGAGTCGTTCCGTGGTAGACCCGACAGAGACCGTTGTTCCGGCCGATCCGAGTGTGATCGAGGGTCTCGACCATTGGCGCACGCTGCCCATCAAGCAGCAGCCGGAGTGGCCCGACCCCGCCGCCGTCGCTGCCGCATCCGCCGAGATCGCTTCCTTCCCGCCGCTCGTCTTCGCGGGCGAGGTCGACATCCTGCGCGATCGTCTCGCACGCGCGGCGCGGGGTGAGTCGTTCCTGCTTCAGGGTGGCGACTGCGCCGAGACGTTCGCGGGCGCGACCGCCGACCAGATCCGCAACCGCGTGAAGACGCTCCTGCAGATGGCCGTCGTGCTCACCTACGGCGCCTCGATGCCGGTCGTGAAGATGGGCCGCATGGCTGGGCAGTTCGCCAAGCCCCGGTCGAGCGACACCGAGACGCGCGGCGACGTTACGCTCCCGGCCTACCGCGGCGACATCGTCAACGGCTACGACTTCAGTCCAGAGTCCCGCACGGCCGACCCGCGTCGCCTCGTGCAGGGGTACCACACCGCCGCGTCGACCCTCAACCTCATCCGCGCGTTCACGCAGGGCGGTTTCGCCGATCTGCGGCAAGTGCACTCGTGGAACCGGGGCTTCGCCACCAACCCGGCGAATCAGCGCTACGAGGGCCTCGCCCGGGAGATCGACCGCGCCGTCAAGTTCATGGAGGCGGCCGGCGCCGACTTCGATGAGCTGCGCCGCGTCGAGTTCTACACGTCGCACGAGGGTCTGCTCATGGACTACGAGCGCCCGATGACGCGCATCGACTCGCGCAACGGCACTCCCGTCAACACGAGCGCGCATTTTCTCTGGATCGGAGAGCGCACGCGCGACCTCGACGGCGCGCACGTCGACTACTTCTCGCGCATCCGCAACCCCATCGGCATCAAGCTCGGGCCCTCGACGACGCCCGAGGCGATGGAGCGGCTGATCGACAAGCTCGACCCCGAGCGCGAGCCCGGGCGCCTCACCTTCATCACGCGGATGGGCGCCGGAACGGTGCGCGACGCACTCCCGCCGCTGCTCGAGGCGATCAAGGCGATGGATGCCACCCCGCTGTGGGTGACCGACCCGATGCACGGCAACGGGCTCACGACGCCGACGGGCTACAAGACGCGGCGCTTCGACGACGTCGTCGACGAAGTGCGCGGCTTCTTCGAGGCCCACCGGGACGCGGGGACGTTCCCCGGCGGCATCCACGTCGAGCTCACGGGCGACGACGTCACAGAGTGCCTGGGCGGCTCGGAGCAGATCGACGAGGCCACCCTCGCGACGAAGTACGAGTCGCTGTGCGACCCGCGCCTCAATCACATGCAGTCGCTCGAGCTCGCGTTCCTCGTTGCCGAGGAACTCGGCAAGCGATAGACGCAGTGCCGAGGAGCCCGGCGCTGGTCGGAACTAGCCGACCGCGAGTCGCACGGTGATGGTGTCCCCGCGTCGGGCGGTCGCCCCGGGCTCTGGATCGGCGCTGGTGACCCGCGAGCTGTTCGGGAAGCTCGCCGCGAGCTCTTCGTCGATCTGGCGATCGAAGGCGTAGCTGAGTCCTGCGGCCTCCAGGGCGGCTTTCGCGTTGTTCCACGACATCCCGACGATCTCCGGAACGGCGACTGGTGCTGGTCCGCTCGAGATGTTGAGCCCGACCTCGTCACCAGGTCGCACTGGGGCGCCCGTGTCGACGAGGCCGATGACGGTGCCTTCGGGAACGGTGTCGTGGTTGTTCTGCTGCTCGCGGCCGGCCGACACGGTCAGGTCGACTGCTGCCAGCAAGGTGCTTGCTTCGTCAGGGGTCTTTCCCGTGAGGTCGGGCAGCGGCCCGGCCGAGACCACAAGCGTGATGTCCTGCCGGTCTCCGTACGTCGCGACACCGAGAAGAGTGGAACCATCAGCGGCGAGAGCGTCGATGAGGAGGCCCTCCTCGAAGTCCGCGCTGAACCTGACGTCGTCCTCCAGGCGGGTGAAGCGTTCCGCCATCGCTTCGGCGTCCGCGAGCGGCATCCCCGCAGTGAAGGCGATTGACACCGGCTCGGGGCCTTGCGAGACGAGGAGGGTGACATTCGAGTCCTTCTCGACAGACTCTCCGATCGCCGGATCGGTATCCGCGACCGCCCCCGCTGGGATATCCGGGGAGTAGACGGTGCCAGCCTGCTCGGAGACGTCGAGGCCCAGGTCGGTGAGAGTGGCTCGCGCCTCCTCAACCGTCATCCCGGCGACACTGGCCGGGATCGTCACCCGCGCACCTGGTCCCCAGGCGAACCACCAGCCGATCCCCGACCCGGCGAGGAGGAGCGCCGCGAGCACCGCGAGGATCGGAATCCAGCGTCGGGTGCGCCGCTTCGGCCGTTCGGCGATCGCGAGGTCCGTTCCGGGTTCGCCGGGCGGTCGCCGCGATCCCAGCACTTGCGTGGCTGCTTCGCTCGCCGCAGGCTCGAGTCGAACCGCGGAAGTCGGCTCGGTGGGCCCCGTGCGGCGCTGGCGGTTGGCGGCAGCGGGGAGCAAGCGCGTCTTCTGCGGGCGGGCCGGAGCGGCGGCGGGAAGGTCGAGGAGAGCCTCGGTGTCGCGCACGTGCTCGAGCAGGGCCCGGGCGTCGGCGGGGCGCTGGTCGGGGTCTTTCGCGGTCGCCCACAGGACGAGTTCATCGAGCTCGCGTGGCACTTTCGGATTCTTCGAGCTCGGTGCCGGGAGTGCTTCGTTGGCATGCCGGTAGGCGATCTGCATCGGCTGTTCGCCGCGGAACGGCTGCTCGCCGGTGAGCATTTCGTACATCATGATGCCGACCGCGTAGATGTCGCTGCGGGTGTCGGCGAGCCCGCGGGTGACCAGCTCGGGGGAGAGGTAGGCGATTGTGCCGAGCAGCGCCGCTCCCGTTGCGGTGTTCGCCGACGTGGCGCGGGCGAGGCCGAAGTCGCCAATCTTGATGCGGCCGTCGTCGGCGAGCAGCACATTCTCGGGCTTGAGGTCGCGGTGGAGGATGCCGGCCTTGTGCGCGGCGCTGAGGCCCGCAAGAACGGCCTCGGTGATGTCGATCATTTGCTGCGGCGTGAGCGAGCCGTACTCCTCGAGCAGGTCGCGCAAGGTGATGCCGGGGAGGTACTCCATGACGAGGTAGGCGGACTCGCTGTCTTGCCCCTGGTCGAAGACGTTGACGACGTTCGGGTGCGCGAGCCGTGCGGCGCTGCGCGCCTCCTGGATGAAGCGCTGCTTGAACTGACTGTCGTCGGCGAGATGCCCGTGCATGACCTTGACGGCGACGCGGCGTTCGAGGCGCAGATCGGTCGCGAGATAGACCGTCGCCATCCCGCCCCGGGCGATGCGTGAGCGCACCTGATACCGGCCGTCGATGAGCCGGCCGATCATCGGATCGGTGGTGCCTGTACTCACCCTCGGATTCTAGGTTCGCGGGCCCGGTCAGCCTGGGAGGACACCCGAAAGCGCCAGGATCGGACCGCGGTCACGATCAGGCGAGAGCGGCGAACCAGGCGCGCGCGCTCGTCTCCCACTTCGCGTAGGCGTCGGGGTAGGCCGACACCTGCACTTTCTGCGCGGCCACGGTGAGCGGCATCGACTGCCATCCGGAGATGTCGAGCAGACCCCGCGTGTATCCGCTGCGGCCCTGGTAGAAGAGGAACGCCGAGTGGTAGGGGTTCATGATGTCGTCGATCGTGCCCCACCCCGTGCTCGTGCGCTGCTGGAACAGTCCGACCGAGTCGCGGTCGCCGTAGTTGATATTGCGGAGGCTCGACTCCTGCATCGCGGTCGCGAGGGCGATGATGATGCCGTAGTCGGGCACTCCCTGTTCGCGACCCACCTGAATGATGATGCGGGCGTTGCCCTCTTGCTCCGCCGTGAGGGCCGTGATCCCCCCGGTCGACGCCGGGGATCCGCCGGACGAGGCACCGCCCGCAGCTGGAATGACGAGCTTCTGACCGGGATAGATGATGCTCGAGGCGGTGAGGCCGTTGGCCGCGAGGATCGCGTTCGTCGTCACGCCGAAGCGTGCGGCGATCGCCGAGATCGTGTCGCCGGCCGCGATCGTGTAGCTGGTCGTCGGCACCGGGGCGGGTGCCGCGGGAGCGGCCGGGGCCGTCGGGGTGGTCGAGGACACCAGCTCGATCTTCGGCGCGGGAGCCGCGACCGCGGGGATCGCGATGCTCTGCCCCGGGTAGATGATGCTCGACCAGCTCAAGCCGTTGGCGTTCAGCACCGATTCGACGGGAACACCGAAGCGGGCGGCGATGCGCGAGATCGTGTCGCCCTGCGCGATCGTGTAGCGACCGCCCTCCTGCGCGGCGACGGGAGCAATGGTGGCGCCCGGGGCGAGCTTGAGGACCTGGCCGGGGAAGATGAGCGACTTCCAGCCGAGACCGTTGAGAGCGAGAACGGATGCCGTCGACAGTCCATGCCGACCGGCGATCGCCGCGACGGTGTCGCCCGCCTGGACGGTGTACTGCGTCGACGAGGCGGCCATTCCGCCGCCCGACGCGACGCGCGCGGCAGTGCCGACGAGGTTGCGCATCGAGGTCGTGAGGTCGGATTTCGGCTTCGCGGGCTTCTTCGGCGCCGCCGAGACCGGTTCGACGGGGCCGGTCAGGTTGAGTCCCATCGTCATCGCGCTCGCGACCACGAAAGGCAAAGTCTTGCGGATACCGTCGCCGAGCGGCGCTCGACGCCGGTCGCTGCGATGGCGGGCGCCTCCCGCTGGGGTCGCCTCCGACGCCGCAAGACCCGGGAACAGCGGTCGCGGTGTGTGCTCCGCGTCGCGAACGTCAGTCATTTTCGCCTCAATCTCCTCAGCCCCCGAGGATTCGTGTCGGCACGCCACCTCACCGTGACACAGTTATATATCTCTGTCAATCAACGTGGCCTGTGTTGCTGGAGTTTACCAGCCTGAAACATTTCGGCGTGGCACGCTAGACACGTGACCGCACCCGCTGAGCGGACCTGGCTGACCGTCCCCGACCTCGTCGACATCCTCGGCGCCCCCCTGGGGCGCGTTCGCCGGCTTATCGACGAAAAGACCCTGCCTGGCATCCGGATCGACGGCGTGCTCAAAGTCCCCGCCGACTTCATCGCCGACAACGAGCCCCTTCACGACGTCCGCGGGACGGTCATCGTGCTCAACGATGCGGGATACAGCGACGACGAAGCGGTGACCTGGATGCTCGCGGATAACGAGTTGCTCGGGGGAGTCGCGCCCGTGGATGCGTTGCGTGCTGGGCGCAAGGCAGAGGTTCGTCGAGTCGCTCAGGCCCTCGGGTTCTGAGTCCCTCGCCTATTCCGGGCCTATTCCGATCGGCTCGGTCTAGAACGTTCTCGTCGTGGCGGCGTCGGCAAGGGCCGTGAGTTCGTCGCGGGCGCTGCGGGCGATGGGCGCGTCGGCGAGGGCGGCGCGGGCCTGGGCGAGATGGTGGGCGATCGCCCGCTCGACGTGTTCGACCGCTCCGCTGTCCCGCACGGCGGTCTGCAGCATCGCGATCTGGTCAGCATCCAGCGTGCGGTCGCCGAGCAGCTCGTCGAAGACCCGGGCTGCCGACGCGGGAAGCTTCTGGCGCACGAGAGTCACGAGAACCGTGCGCTTCCCCTCGCGGAGATCGTCACCGGCGGGCTTGCCGGTGACCGCCGGGTCTCCGAATACCCCGAGAAGGTCGTCGCGCAACTGGAAGGCGATGCCGAGAGGCAACCCGAACTCGCGCAACGCGGCGATTTGAGCGAGCGAGCCGTCGGCGAGAGAAGCGCCGATCACGAGCGGAGCCTCGACGCTGTACTTCGCCGACTTGAAGACGATGACCCGCTGAGCCCGCGAGAGGTGTTCGTCGTCCGGGAGCGCGCGCCACGCCATCTCCTCGAAGATGTCGAGGTACTGGCCCGCCATCACCTCCGTGCGCATTCGAGCGAACTCGGCTCGAGCCGCGCGACCGGCCGAGATGTTATCGGTTCGATCGACGCCGGCATCCACCAGTTCGTCGCTCCAACCGAGCAGGAGATCTCCGAGCAGGAGCGCCGCAGAGAGGCCGTAGGACTCGGCACTTCCCTCCCAGCCGCGCTCGCCGTGAAGCACCTGGAAGGCGCGGTGCACGCTCGGCTGGCCGCGACGCAGATCGGAGTTGTCCATGATGTCGTCGTGCACGAGCGCGGCCGCGTGGAAGACCTCGAGACCGGCGGCGATCGACACGATCGCGTCCAGGCCGGCGTCGGGCCCGGGCGGGTCGGTCGTCGGCTCGTGGGCGGCGACCGCGCGCCACCCCCAGTAGCAGAACAGTGCCCGGAACCGTTTGCCCCCCGTGAGGAGCCGACGAGCGCCATCGTCGACCGCATCGAGATCCGGGGAGATGCCGCGCAGCTGCGTCCCCCGCTCGGCGAGGAAGCCGTCGAGACGCGCCTGCACGACGTCCACTAACCGCGGACTCTCAGGCACGCGCCTACCTTATCCAGGCACGAGCGGCCTACAATGAATTTCTCGGTCAAGGAGTCCACCATGCCACTTTCTGAGCAGGAGCAGCGCCTCCTCGATGAGATGGAGCGCAATCTCTACCATCACGACGCCGATGACGTCGCGAAGGTCGGCAGTCGCGGTCGTGCCAGTTACTCGGCGATCGCGATCGCCATCATCGGCATCGTCGCCGGCATCGTGCTTCTTATCGTGGGCGTCGTCGTTCAGCAACCCGTTGTCGGCATCCTGGGCTTCGGAGTGATGTTCGTCGGAGCGCTCCTCGGACTCGCGCCTCCGCGACGCTTCACCGTCGCACGCGACGCCGACGGTCGCTCGCGTCCCGGCTTCATCGACACCCTCGGTGAGCGCTGGGAGCACCGCCGCGACACCGAGGACTGAATCCGACCCACACCTTACTTCGTCACGAGGCCGACCTTCGGGTCGGCCTTTTTCGTTGCCCGCGGGGGACGCCGTGGCCCCAAAGGGAGGGTCAGTGGCGGAAAATGGTTGATTGGGGAGGAAAGTGGAGTAATGTGGAGCCACCTCAGACGTCTGGCCGGAGAAGTGAGGGGGTGGCCGCATGTTGCTCGGCACCTTCGCGCCCAAGCTCGACGAGAAGGGGCGCGTCATCCTTCCGGCCAAGTTCTGGGACGAGTTCTCCGGCGGCCTCGTGATGACCCGCGGCGTCGACCGCTGCGTCTTCGTGTACTCCGAACGCGAGTTCCAGAAAGTGCACGAGAAGATGAGCAACGCCCCCGTCACGACCAAGGAGGGGCGCGACTACATCCGCCTCTTCCTCTCCGGTGCGACCCAGGAGATCCCCGACAAGCAGCGGCGCGTCACCGTGCCGCCGATGTTGCGCGACTACGCGGGTCTCGATCGCGAACTCACGATGATCGGTGCCGGCACGCGCGCCGAGATCTGGGACACCGCGGCGTGGAACGAGTTCTACGCCGCGACCGAGTCCGGCTACGCCGCTGCCGACGGGGAGGTGATCGCGGGCCTCTTCTAGATCCCTCGAACCCGACCCTCAGCCGCGCACCCTGGCTCACTTCCCCGGAGCCAGGTCGCAGCGGATGGGGATCAGGTTCGAGGGCCCGGCCCCACCTGCCATGACGAATGCCGCGAACGACGCCCTCCACACCCCGGTCATGCTCGACCGCTGCCTCGACCTGCTCGCGCCCGCCCTCGAGCGGTCCGACGCGGTACTCGTCGACGGAACGCTCGGCCTCGGCGGCCACGCCGAAGCGTTCCTGCGTCGATTCCCTCAACTCACCCTGGTCGGGATCGACCGGGATCCGGAGGCGCTGCGCCTGGCGGGGGAGCGGCTCGCGCCGTTCGCCGGCCGCACGCACCTCGTGCACGCGGTGTCGGATGCGCTCCCGACCGTGCTCGCGGATCTCGGCATCTCGGGCGTCGCCGGCATCCTGTACGACCTCGGAGTGTCGTCGATGCAGCTCGACCGCGTCGACCGGGGCTTCTCGTACGCGCGCGACGCCGTCCTCGACATGCGGATGGACCCGACGGCGCCGCTGACAGCCGCGCGCATCGTGGCCGAATACGACGAAGGGGCGCTGCGCCGCATCTTCTTCGAGTACGGCGAAGAGAAGCTCAGCGCCCGCTACGCGCGAAAGATCGTGCAGGCACGCGCCGTCGCACCCATCGAGACCTCGGCCCAGCTCGTCGACCTCCTCCAGGCGGCGACGCCGGCCGCCGTCAAGAACGCCGGCCATCCCGCGAAGCGGGTCTTCCAGGCGCTGCGCATCGAGGTGAACGCCGAACTCGACGTACTCGCCCGAACCATCCCCGCTGCGATCGACGCCCTCGAGGTGGGCGGGCGCATCGTCGTGCTCGCCTACCAGTCGCTCGAAGACCGCTTGGTCAAGCGCGAGTTCGCCGCCCGGTCGGTGTCGACGGCCCCGCGCGGCCTCCCGGTCGAACTTCCCGAGCACGCGCCCGAACTGAAGCTGCTCGTGCGCGGCGCGGAGCTGGCGAGCGACGCCGAGAAGGCCCGCAACCCCCGCGCCACCCCCGTTCGCCTGCGCGCCGCCGAGCGCCTGCGGAAGGTCGCCGCATGAGCGCCCTGCCCCTCGCCTCCCCTCGCCCCGCGCGATCGCCCGCCCCCCGAGGCCACCTCGAGGTCGCGCCGACGCGAGCCCAGCGCCGGGCCCGGCCGCGCGTCCTGCCCGCGATCATCACGATCGGGGGCATCGGCGCCATCCTGCTCGCCCAGCTGCTGCTCAGCATCGTGCTCGCCGACGGCGCGTACACGATCTCCGAACTGCAGACCCAGCAGCGCGATCTGGAACGGCAAGAACAGGCTTTCACCGAAGAGCTCGAAGTGCTGTCGTCGACGCAGAACCTCATCGCGAACGCCGAGAACTTCGGCATGATCGCGAGCGGGAATCCCGTCTTCCTCGACCTGTCGACGGGTGCCGTTTCGGGCAGCCCGACCGCGGCCGGGGGCAGCCTCACCGGATCGAGCGGCAACCAGATCGGCAACTCCCTCCTCGCCGGATCGACCCTCGTCGAACCGGCGAACGCGTCCGGCGCGTCGTCGAGTCCTGCTCAGAATTCGCCCGGCGGCGGCGCGTCGGGCCCGACAACCCCGTCGTCGCCCGGCACGATTCCCTCGCCGACCACTCGCTAAACGTTCCATAGAAGGGCTGAGGATGACGCACTCACGACTCACGGCCCGGCGCCTGGCGATGACGTTGTTCGTGGTCGTGGCCATCGTCGGTCTCTTCGTCGTCAGACTCATCGACATCCAGGTCGTGCGAGCGGGGGAGCTGACGGCGGCGGCCGAAGCGCGCCGGTCGAGCTCGGTCCTCGTCCATGGCGTGCGCGGCAGCATCGTGGATGCGAAAGGCGTCGCCCTGGCCGACAGCGTCGAGCGCTACGACATTACGGCGGCACCGGTGAACGTCGGCACTGAGACGTCGATCACGATCGATGGCGAGAAGGAGAAGGTGCCCACGAGCGAGGCGATCGCCCACCTCGCGGAGGTCACCGGCGAGACCGCCGCGGACCTCTACGCCGCGCTCACGACCGACCCCGAATCGAAATTCACCTACCTCGTCAAGGCGGTGGATCTGGAGACCCTGACGGCGGTGTGGCAGCTCGACATCGCGTGGATCTACTCCGAGATGCGACCCTCTCGCACCTACCCGCGAGGCGCGATCGCCGGCAACCTCGTCGGATTCCTCGGCACCGATGGCCCGCTCGCGGGCACCGAGCTCCAGTCGGACGAGTGCCTCGCATCCACTCCGGGCACGTCGACGTTCGAACGCAGCGCCGACGGCGTGCGACTCCCCGGCAGCCTCGTGGTCGAGCAGGAGCCGATCGACGGCGGCACCGTGCACCTGACGATCGACGCCGACCTGCAGTGGTTCGCCCAGCAACGGCTCGCCGAGCAGGGCGCCGCGGTGGGTGCCGATTGGGGCACCGCGATGGTGGTGCGGGTCGACACGGGCGAGATCGTCGTCGCGGCCGACTGGCCCTCGATCGACCCCAACGACCTGGATTCGGTGAGTGCCGAGAACTCGGGGGCCCGCAGCTTCACGGCGCCGTTCGAGCCGGGCTCGATCATGAAGCCCGTCGCGTTCGCGACGCTGCTCGATAAGGGCCTCATCGCGCCGGACACGCAGATGACGGTGCCCGGCAACTACACCAACGGGCTTCCCGCGGGCGAAAACATCACCGACGTGTTCGCCCACGGCGACTTGCGCTGGACCGCCACCGGCATCCTCATGAACTCCTCGAACATCGGCACCGTGATGCTCAGCGAACGCCTGACCGCCGAAGAGAAGTACGACGCGTTCCACGCCTTCGGATTCGGCGAGCCGACGGACGTTGGGTTCCTCGGGGAGGACGGCGGGACGGTTCGCACCCCCGACGAGACGAAGGCCGATACCGTGACTCTGGCCGCGCAGATGTTCGGACAGGGCATCACGGCGACGAGCGCGCAGATGGCGAGCCTGTACCAGACGCTCGGCAACGGGGGAGTGCGGATGCCGCTCACCCTCGTCGCGGGCTGCGAGCACCCCGACGGCACCTGGGCCGACGTGCCCGTCCCCCACGGCGAGCGCGTCGTGAGCGAGTACGCCGCCGACACGACGCTGCAGATGATGGAGACGGTCGCGAGCCAGGGGGCGTCACGCGACGTCGTCAGCATCCCGGGTTACCGCATCGCGGCCAAGACGGGCACCGGCGAAGTGGCCGAGAACGGTCAGTACGGCGCACAACGCATCGTCTCCTTCGCCGGGGTCTTCCCGGCCGACCGTCCCGAGTACGCCATTGTCGTCACGCTCGGCAAGCCCGATACGATGAAGTCCTCGGCCGCCGCCGCCCCCGTCTTCAACGCGATCATGGAACAGGTCATCAAGACCTACCGGGTCACGCCCTCGACGGAAGCGGCACCGAATCTCCCGCTCACCTGGTAGGCGGGACCCCAGGACGCGGCCGGCACGGCCGGGTGCAACGAGCAGAAGGAGTCGGGTGAGTTCTCGGATCCCACCGGTCCTGAGGCCGGAGCATCCCTCGCCCCGCTCGCTCGCCGGGTTCGCGCAGGAGTTCGGGATCGAGTACCGCGGCAGCCTCGACGGCGTCGAGATCAGCGGGGTGACGCTCAGCACGAGCGACCTTCACCCGGGTGACCTCTTCGTCGGCGTGAAAGGTGCGAAAGGTCACGGTGCCGCCTACGCGGCTCAGGCCCGCGAAGGCGGCGGAGTCGCGCTGCTGACGGACGCAGAGGGGGCCGACCTCGCCGCGGATGCCGGGCTGCCGATTCTGCTCGTCGAGAATCCGCGGCTCGCGCTCGGCGAGATCGCGGCGTGGGTGTACCGCACCCGCGAGCACCCGCCGCTGCTGTTCGGAACGACCGGCACGAACGGCAAGACCTCGACCTCCTATCTGCTGGAAGCGGTCTTGCGCCAACTCGGTCTCGTGACCGGTCTGTCGTCGACCGCCGAGCGTCACATCGGCGATCTCACGATCGTCAGCAGGCTCACAACCCCCGAGGCGAGCGAGATGCACGCCCTGCTCGCGCGGATGCGGGAGAGCGGGGTGCGGGCCGTCGCCGTCGAAGTGAGCGCCCAAGCGCTCACCCACCACCGCGTCGACGGGCTCGTCTTCGATGTCGCCGGATTCACCAATCTCAGCCACGATCACCTCGACGACTACGCGGACATGGAGGAGTACTTCCAGGCCAAGTTGCCGCTGTTCCAGCCCGAGTTCGCCAAGCGCGCCGTGATCTGCCTCGACACGGCCTACGGGGCGCGGGTCGTCGAGGAGGCCCGCGTGCCGGTCACGACCATCGCGACGATCGGCCATGCGTCGCCCGACGATGTCGTGGATGCCGACTGGACGGTCGAGATCCTCGACTCCACACCGCTCTATACCGAGTTCCGGGTGTCCGGGCCGGAGGGGCGTTCCCTGACGACGCGCGAGCCGCTCATCGGCTGGCACATGGCCGCCAACGCCGCCCTGGGCATCGTCATGCTCGTCGAAGCCGGATTCGAGCTCGAAGCGATCGGGGCGGCCCTGGATGCCGACGGCGGTATCCAGGCCTACCTGCCGGGTCGCACCGAGCGGGTGTCGGGCGACCGCGGGCCGAGCGTCTACGTCGACTTCGGGCACAGCCCCGCCGCGTTCGAGAACACCCTCGCCGCGGTGCGACAGTTCACGGCCGGCCGCACGATCATGGTTTTCGGAGCCGATGGCGACCGCGACCCCTCGAAACGGCACGCGATGGCGCGGGTTGCGGCCGAGGGCAGCGACATCCTCATCATCACCGACCATCACCCGCGATTCGAGAACCCCGCGTCGATTCGCGCGAGCCTGCTCGAGGGAGCCGCGCAGGCCGAGCATCAGCCGCAGATCTTCGAGGTCAGCCCGCCCGAGGCCGCCATCGTGAAGGCCGTGTCGCTCGCCGGCGAGGGAGACTCGATCCTCTGGGCGGGTCCCGGGCATCAGGACTACCGTGACATCGAGGGCGTGCGTACACCGTACTCAGCCCGGGAGCTCGCGCGCGCCGCCTTGCGCGAGGCGGGCTGGTGATCGCGCTCAGTCTCGCCGAGATCGCCGAGGCGATCGGCGGCCGGATCGTCCGCGGCGAGCCGGCGAGCTCCGTCGCGGGCAGCGTCGAAACCGACTCGCGGCTCGTGTCACTCGGCTCGGTGTTCTTCGCGCTGCCCGGTGAGACGACCGACGGCGCGCTCTTCGCCCCCGACGCGGTCGCATCCGGCGCGGCGCTCATCGTCGCGGAGCGCGAACTCGAGGGCGACGCCGCCCTCATCGTCGTGCCGAACGGAGTCGCCGCTCTCGCCGCCCTCGCGCATGCAGTCGTTGCGCGCGTTCGCGCACTGGGGCGGCTGAAGGTCGTCGCGATCACGGGGTCGAATGGCAAGACGACGACGAAGAACCTGTTGCGCGCCGTGCTCGCTGCGGAGGGGCCCACCGTCGCCCCCGAGGGGTCGTTCAACAATCACGTCGGCGCACCCATCTCGATGCTGCGGGTCGATGAGACGACCGAGTACCTCGTCGTCGAAATGGGCGCTTCACACGTCGGCGAGATCGCCCGGCTCATCTCGATCGTGACTCCCGACATCGGCGTCGTGCTCAAAGTCGGACTCGCCCACGCCGGCGAGTTCGGGGGTATCGAGGGCGTGCAGCGCGCGAAGGCCGAGATGGTCACCGACCTCCCCGAGGATGCCGTGGCACTGCTGCACGGCGACGACCCCCGCGTCGCCGAGATGGCGGCCATGACGCGGGCGCGAGTGGTGCGCTTCGGCCTGGGCGACGACAACGACGTGCGGGCGGCGGACCTCGAGGCGACCGCTTCGGGCACGACGTTCACCTACCTCGCCGACGGCGCACGGCATCCGGTGTCGCTGCGCATCCTCGGCGAGCATCACGTGGCCAACGCTCTCGCGGCGCTCGGGGTCGCCGGGCTTCTCGGGGTGCCGGCCGAGCGCGCGATCGCCGCGATCGAATCCGTGCCGCGGGCTGAGCGCTGGCGGATGGAGGTGCTCGAACGAAGCGACGGCGTCACCGTGATCAACGACGCCTACAACGCGAGCCCCGACTCGACCGCTGCCGCGCTCAAGACGCTCGCGCAGATCACCCGCGCGGACGGCCGCCGCTCGATCGCGGTGCTCGGTGAGATGGCCGAACTGGGGGAGTACGCCCAGGAAGAGCACGACCGGATCGGGCGACTCGCCGTGCGGCTCAACATCTCGCAACTCGTCGTCATCGGCGATCGCGCGCGCCACATCCACGCCGCAGCCGGGCTCGAAGGGTCGTGGGACGGGGAGTCGCTGCTCGTCGCCGATGCCGACGCGGCCTACGATCTCCTTCGGGGAGAACTCCGCGCCGGCGACGTCGTGCTCGTGAAGTCCTCCAAATCCGCGGGACTCCGGTTTCTCGGCGACCGACTCGGAGGTGTGAGCGCATGATCGCCCTCCTCATCGCCGGTGGCTTCTCGCTCGCCTTCACGCTCTTTCTGACCCCGCTCTTCATCCGCCTGTTCCGGCGGATCGGGTGGGGGCAGTTCATCCGCGACGACGGCCCGCAGAGCCACCACACCAAGCGCGGCACGCCCACGATGGGCGGCATCGTCTTCCTCGTCGGCGCCTTCCTCGGCTACCTCGTCGGCCACGCGGTCGCGGGCGAGCCGTGGACGATGGTGGGCGTCCTGGTCTTCGGGATGGCGTTCGGTCTCGGACTCGTCGGCTTCGTCGACGACTTCGCCAAGATCCGCAAGCAACGCAGCCTGGGGATCGGCGGCTGGACGAAGATCGCCGGACAGGTGATCGTCGGCACGGTCTTCGCGGTGTTCGCGATCACCGAGAACTTCCGGGACGAGAACGATCTGACACCGGCGTCGACGTTGATCTCCGGCGTGCGCGACATCGGCTGGCTCAACCTCTTCGCATTCGGCTCGGTCGTCGGGTTCGTGCTCTTCGTCATCTGGGTCAACGTCATCGCCACGAGCACGTCGAACGCCGTCAACGTCACGGACGGTCTCGACGGCCTCGCGAGCGGCGCCGCGATCTTCGCGATCTCGGCCTACATCTTCATCGGCTTCTGGCAGGCGAATCAGTCTTGCTTCAACCCGCTCCTCGATGAAGACGTCGCCTACAAGTGCTACGAAGTGCGCGATCCGCTCGACCTCGCCGTCGCCGCCGCGGCGATCTGCGGTGCTCTCATCGGGTTCCTCTGGTGGAACACCTCGCCCGCGAAGATCTTCATGGGCGACACCGGCTCGATGGGCCTCGGCGGAGCCCTCGCGGCCCTCGCGATTCTGACCCGCACCGAACTGCTGCTTATCGTCATCGCGGGCCTGTTCATCATCGTCACCGGCTCGGTCATCATCCAACGCGGGTACTTCAAGATCACCAAGTGGCGATACGGTCAGGGCCGCCGGGTCTTCCTGATGAGCCCGCTCCAGCATCATTTCGAGCTGAAGGGCTGGGCCGAGATCACGATCGTCGTGCGGTTCTGGCTCATCGCGGCGCTGTTCGTCGCGGCCGGTGTCGGCACCTTCTACCTCGAGTGGGTCAGTCGCTAGTGGGGGACCGTCGCCAGTGAGAGACAACCGCTAGTGCGGGACCTGTCGCGCCTCACGAGCTGGCGCGCCGACTGGCGTGGGCTGCGTGTCGCGGTGTTCGGGGTCGGCGTCACCGGATTCTCGATCGCCGACACCCTCGTCGAGCTCGGTGCCGACGTTCTCGTCGTCGCGGCGAAGGCCTCCGACGAGCACCGGCAGTTGCTCGACGTGATCGG